>NZ_BAFM01000005.1 GCF_000334895.1 Halococcus agarilyticus
AAAAGAGCGAGGTCGCCCGGACGTACCGGTACGTGGTGCGCGAGCTCGGCCTGGAGATCCAGCCTGCCGACCCCGCGAGCTACGTCCCCCGGTTCGCCTCCGATCTCGACCTCTCCGAGGAGGCCGAGCGCCGCGCCAGGCAGCTCCTCGACACCGCGAAGGAAGAGGGCGTACACAGCGGGAAGAGCCCCGTTGGACTGGCGGCCGCCGCGGTCTACGCCGCCGCCCTCCTCACCAACGAGAAGGTCACCCAAGGCGCAGTCAGCGAAGTCGCCGACATCTCCGAGGTCACCATCCGCAATCGGTATCACGAACTGCTCGAAGCCGAAGAGCGGGTCCAGGCTCCGTAGATCGTTTTCCACTTTTCGTCCGCGGGTCGTAAGGCCGAAGCCGGATCGTCGTGTCCTCCGGCCATGGAAACGACCCGCCACCTTACGTCGACGGTGTACGTCGTCAACGACGGCGCGACCGTGCTCCACGCGCACTCACGACTCGGCATCACGATCCCGCCAGGCGGCCACGTCGACCGCGACGAACTCCCCCACGAGGCCGGGCTCCGCGAAGTCCACGAGGAAACCGGCCTCGACCCCGATCTCGTCGCCGACGCGCCGGACATCGACGCGCCTGGCGGCCGGGCGCTGCCACAGCCCCAGTATCAGATGCTCTACGATGTCGACGTCCACCCGGATGGTCGGGTCGCCCACCAGCACATCGATCTCGTCTACTTCGCCCGCGCCGATCGCCGCAGGATCGAGCCCGCTGGCGACGACGAACTCGGGCCGGCCGCGTGGGAGTGGTACACGCCCGACGAACTCCGGACGAGCGATCTCGACGCCGATACGGTGCGGATCGGGTGTGAAGCCATCGCTGCTGTCGAGAACGGTTTCTGAGAGCGGACGATCGACGGCACTCGACGAAAGCGATCGTCTGTGGCTGTTCAGTTCGACTGCTGACGCCGAGCGTGCTGGTGGAAGGGTGCGGCGGCGATCTCGGCTCGGAGCCGTTCGATCGCGGTGCGGTCGACGCCGTTCGAGAAGCGGTCGACGATCGCGAGCACCTCCGCGCGCGAGATCTTCACGCCGCCCTCGCGGACGACGTCCTCGGCGCGCTCGTCGAGTTCGCGGAGGGTGCCCACGGCGAGCAGGTAGGGAACCGTCCACGCCGCGAGCGTGTTGCCACGGGTCTCGGGCGTGGCCTCGAGGTAGGTGAGCGCGCCGCCGACGTAGCCCGAGGCGTGGTCGGCGACCCGCCGGATCACGCTCGCGACCGCGGAGGTGTTCTCGGGCTCGCAGACGCCCTCGGGTTCGACGCCGTGCTCGCGGAGCCACGTCGCGGGGAGATAGACGTTGTTCTCCTCGCGGTAGTCGTCGGTGACGTCCTTCGCGACATTGACGAGCTGGAGCAGGAGGGCGAACGAGCGGTCGTTCTCACGGAGCTGGCGCGTCCGCTCCGGGGAGGCGTCCCGTGCGAGGAGGTTCGTGATCAGCGTCCCGATCGTGCCCGCGACGTACCAGCAGTACTCCTCCAGTTCGTCGACGGTCTCGATTCGGATTCCCTCGGTGTCGGCGTAGCGTTCGACGAACATCGCCATCCCGGAGACGAGTTCGCGGATGGGATCGCGGGCCGCCTCGCGCGCGCTCGGATCGAGATCCTCGAACGCACGGACGACGCGCGGGGCATTTGCGACCACGGTCCAGTCGGCGTCGGGATCGGCGGGGAGCCACGGCTCGACCGCTTCGGCGAATGCTTCGATCCCGGTCGCGTCGTCGGGATCGAGCGCGCGGTCGTACGTCTCTAACAGATCGACCTGGACATCGGAGGGGATGTGGCCGGCGTCCTCGACGGTGTCGGCGACGCGACAGAGGAGGTAGCTGACGCAGATCTGGGTGGCCATCGGCTCGTCGAGCACGTCGACGGTGATGGCGAACGTGCGCGAGGTCCCGTCGAGCGCATCGTGACACCACCGTCGACGCTCCGCGTCCGTCGACTCGCCGGAGCCAGCAGTCATCTCTCCCCGATGTTCGTCGTTGAGCTACAAAAGCCCTGAGAAACGAACCCCCGTTTTCGACGGATCGTCGCCCGTTCCACGAACTGTCGCGATCGATCGGCGTCGGGGATCGTCCGAACGACGCCGAGACGCTACCCGAAGACGCCCGCGATCCGAGCCTTGATCCGCCGTTTGACGCCGCCGCTCGCCTGGCGAAAGCTGATCCGCCACGGGGTTCGCTTGCCGATCACCCTGGTGCGGCCCGCACGGATCGCATCGAGCACACCGTCGACCGACCGCTCGTCGGCGTCGATCTCGGTGACCGCCTGTCCCACCATCTCCGCGATGTGGGCGTCCGAGCCGGCAGTCATCGGGAGATCGTTGGTTTCGGCGAACCGCTCGGCTCGGCGGTTCGAGCGTCCGGTGAGCAGCCGGGAGTTGTACGTCTCGATCGCGTCGGCGCTCGCGAGCGTGTCGCGGGTGATGTGGGGGGCGACGCCGCTGCGCGAGCGCTGGAACGGGTGAGGAACGACCGCGATCCCGTCCTGCTCACGGATGCGCGCGAGGGTCTCCTCGAACGGCAGCCCGGCGGGAACCCGCTCGCCGATCCCGAGTGCGAGCACGTGGCCGGCGGCGCTGCTCACCTCCGAACCGGGAATCCCGATCAGGTCATAGTCCGCCGCCCGTTCGGCGGCCGCGAGGCTGGCGTCGATCTCGTCGTGGTCGGTGACGGCGAGCGCGTCGAGACCGACGGCCTCGGCCTGGGCGAGGAGGAGGTCGACCGGATCACGGCCGTCGAAGGACAGTTCGGAGTGACAGTGGAGCTCGGCCGACAGCACGGGTGTGAGTTCGGTCGGTGGAGCAAAAGTCCCCCGGTATCGACCCCACACCCGCCGAACGGCCGGACGACCGTCGTCGCCCGATCGTCCACCGTCCACCCGTGCTACTGAGTATCCCTACTAGTATATCTCCTCGCGAGACGTACGGTATCACTGGTGATTGGATGCACGACGAGTCCCAACAGTCGTCCGGAGAACTGCAACTGACGAAAGGATACGAGGAACTGGTGGCCGAAGCCGCCGCCGAAATCACGACACACCCGGTCGAGACGGCGATCGATCGACTCGACGACGTCGTGTTCGTCGATGTCCGAGATGGGCCAGAGCTCGATGCGAAGGGGCGGATCCCGGGCTCCATCCACGCGTCCCGCGGAATGCTGGAGTTCCACATCGATCCCGAGAGTCCCTACCACATCGAGGAGTTCGTCTCGGGCTCGGAGCTCCTGTTTTACTGTGCGGTGGGTGGGCGCTCGGTGCTCGCCGCGCAGACGGCCCAGGAGATGGGGCTGTCCGCAGTCGCGAACGTCGAGGGGGGCTTCGAGGCGTGGACGGAAGCCGGCGGCCCGGTCGAGATGGCTGCCTGACGTGCGATATCGACCACGGACATTCACAACCGCTTTGATGGCCCGCTCGTAACCCGCCGGCAATGCCCCTTCCCGAGGCCGACCGCGAGCGGATCGTCGCGGAGCTCGGCCGCGAGCCGACGCCGGCGGAGGCCGCGCTGTTCGAAAACCTCTGGAGCGAACACTGTGCGTACCGCTCCTCGCGCCCGCTGCTGTCGGCGTTCGACAGCGAGAGCGAGGACGTGGTGATCGGGCCAGGCGACGATGCCGCCGTGGTGGCCGTGCCGACGTCCGATGAGGCGGACGACGCGAACGGAAACGAAGACGACGAACTCTATATCACGCTCGGGATCGAGAGCCACAACCACCCCTCCTACGTCGACCCCTACGACGGCGCAGCCACAGGAGTCGGCGGGATCGTCCGCGACACGCTCTCGATGGGTGCGTACCCGATCGCGCTGACCGACTCGCTGTATTTCGGCGAGTTCGACGCCGAACACTCGCGATACCTGTTCGACGGCGTGGTGGAGGGGATCGCGGACTACGGCAACGCGATCGGCGTGCCGACTGTCGGCGGCAGCGTCGCGTTCCATTCCGGCTACGAGGGCAATCCCCTCGTGAACGTGGCGTGTGCGGGACTCCTTCCAGCGGATCGACTCGTCACCGCCGAGGCACAGCGTGCGGGGAACAAGCTGGTGCTCGTCGGGAACGCCACCGGGCGCGACGGATTGGGCGGGGCGAGTTTCGCGAGCGAGGACCTCGCGGAGGACGCCGAGACCGAGGACCGGCCGGCGGTCCAGGTCGGCGATCCCTATACTGAAAAACTTCTGATCGAAGCGAACGAGGCGCTGCTCGACGAGGACCTCGTGCAGGCAGCGCGGGATCTCGGGGCCGCTGGGCTCGGCGGGGCCTCGTCGGAGCTGGTCGCCAAGGGCGACCTCGGGGCCGAGATCGATCTCGACGCGGTCCACCGGCGCGAGCCGGGGATGAACGCGACCGAGATCCTGCTCGCCGAGTCTCAGGAACGGATGTGCTACGAGATCCGACCCGAGGATACCGATCGAGTGCGGGAGATCGCCGAGCGATTCGATCTGGGCTGTTCGGTCATCGGCGAGATCACCGAGGGCAACTACACCTGTTCGTTTGAGGGGAGCGAGGCGCGAAGCGCCTCGAGCGAGCCGCGAGGCAGCGAGACCGTGGTCGACGTCCCCGCGACCTACCTCGCCGACGGCGCACCGATGAACGACCTGCCCGCCGAATCGCCCACCCAACCCGAACGCGACCTTCCCGACGCCGCCGTCGAACAGTCCTTCGAGCGGGTTCTGAGCGATCCGAACACCGCGAGCAAGGAGTGGGTTTATCGCCAGTACGACCACGAAGTCGGGCTCCGAACTGCCGTCCGGCCAGGCGACGACGCCGCGGTGATGGACCTCCACGAGGTCGGCGTCGGCCTCGCGATCTCGGCGGGCGCGGAGCCCCGCTGGACGAGCGCCGCCCCCTACGAGGGTGCGTGCGCGATCGCGCTCGAAAACGCCACCAATCTCGCCGCAATGGGTGCAACGCCGCTCGCCGCCGTCGACTGTCTCAACGGCGGCAACCCCGAGAAACCCGACGTCTACGGCGGCTTTGCCGCGATCGTCGACGGACTGGCCGAGATGTGCAGCGATCTCGCGGTGCCGGTCGTCGGCGGCAACGTCTCGCTCTACAACGACTCGGCGGCGGGCCCGATCCCGCCGACACCGACGCTCGCGATGGTCGGTACGCGAGCGTGGGACGACAGCTCCGGCCGGAACACGGACGCCGACGAGGGACCGACACACGCCGACGCCGGGCCGTCGACCGCGCTCGCTGGCGAGGGGACACTCCTCGTGGTCGGCGATCGCGTTCTCGACGGTGAACCGGCGGGGCTCGGTGGCTCGGCGTATCTCGCTGCGGAGGGTTCCGACCGGTTCCCGTCGCTACCGACGAACCCGGCCGCACTCGTCGACCGGCTCGCGGCGGTGGCCGGCCGGGAAACGACGACCGCGGTCCACGACGCGAGCCACGGAGGGTTGGCAGTGACGCTCGCGGAGATGGTCACGTCGGACGCAGGTGCGAGCGTCGAAATCGAGGGCCCGGCGAGTCCGGTCGAACACCTCTTTCACGAGCAGCCGGGCCGCGCAGTGATCGAGACCCGGGACCCGAAGGCGGTCCGCGAGGCGTTCGCGGGCGTCGCGCCGGTCCACGAACTCGGGTCGACGGCCGACACCGGCCGGCTCGAAGCGAGCGTCGGCGACACCGAACTCTCGATGTCGGCCGCGACGATCGCCGAACGCCGGGCGGTGCTCGATCGCGAGATGGACTGAGCTACGGACGTCGACGACGAACGACGACGTACCACAACCGTTTCGTCCGCCGGACCGGAGATGGGCGTGTGAACGGTTCGCTCGACCGTCGTCTCGCCGTGGTCTCGGGTGCGCTCGCTCCGATGGTCGCGCTCGGATCGATCGTCCTCGGAACCGTCCTCTCGCCGACGTTCTCGTGGGCGGGAAGCGCGCTCTCGGATCTCGGCGTGACGCCCGCGAGCGCGCTCGCGTTCAACGGCGGTCTCGTCGCCGGCGGCGTGCTTGCGCTCCCGTTCGCGTGGGTGCTCGCGGCCGACGGTCGATCGACTCTGGGAGCGGTGTTCGGCCTCACAGCCGTCTCGATGGCGCTCGTCGGGGTTTTCCGATCGGGACACCCGCTTCACTTCCCGGTCGCGCTCGGCTTCTATCTCGGGGCGACCCTGACGATGCTCGTCGACGGGATCGGGGAACTTCGAGCGGGCGCGCGGACGTGGGGTCTCACCGCCCTCGGATTCGCACTCGTCCACATCGGCTCGTGGGCCGCGTGGAGCGCCGGCATCCGTCCCGGATCGGGGCTCGCGATCCCCGAAACGGTCGGTGCGGTGCTGTTCGCGCTATGGGTGTGGGAAGCCGCGTTGCGGCTCCGATCGTCCGAAACTCGGGCGTAGCCGGCGGTCACCGGCACTGTGGAGGAGAGGGAAAGCGGGGACGAAACGGGGAGGGTATGATGCCAGGCAACGGAGTCGCCCCCGCCGATGCGGAGCCGGTCGGGCTCCATCTGAACGCTTTTCGAGGTATTGTAATAAGCTTTGTGTGGGGTGTGGATGAACTGCCGCACCGATCGACGCCACTGGATCAGTCGGCGTCGACGAGAACGAACTCGATCCGGTCGACGTCCGCCCCCTTCGAGGTCCGGTCGACGATCTCGATCCGGCCGAGTTCGCCGAGGCTGTCGACGTGGGTGCCGCCGCACGGACAGACGTCGACGTCGCCGATCGTGACCGCCCGGAGCGGGTCGACGTGATCGGGGATGAGATCGAGATTGGTCCGGCCTTCGGGGGTTTCGGCTTCGAGCGCGTCGCGTGACCGGAGCGCTTTCTCGACCGGGAGGTCCCGCTCGATCAGGTCGTTCGAGAGCCGCTCGATCGTTCGGAGGTCCTCGGCGTCGAAGTGTGCGGGCTCGAAGTCGATCCTGGCGCGGTCGGCGTGGATCCGATTGCCCGCCGTGCTCGCGCCGAACTCGTCGAGCACGACCTTCGAGACGACGTGCTGGGCTGTGTGGTAGCGCATGTGGGCGTAGCGGCGCTCCCAGTCGAGCTCGGCGTGGATCGTGGTTCCGGGGTCGGGGAGATCGCCCTCCAGCGTGTGGCGGATCTCGCCGTGATCCTGGCGGACGTCGACCACGCGCGCCGAGCCGTCGTTCCACGAGAGGCTGCCGTGGTCGGCGGGCTGGCCGCCGCCCTCCTTGTAGAAGTACGTGCCGTCGAGAACCACGGTGCGGTCCGCCTCGTCGGCGCTCGTCACGCGGGCTTCGAACTCGCGGGTGTACTCGTCGTCGGGGAGATAGCGCTGGTCGCTCACACGACGGGTTCGACGCGGAGGGGTATCTGCGTTGTGCCGTCACGCGACGAATCAGGATCGTTCCGTCACTCGATCACGCCGACCGGCCGTGCGTCCGCGAGCGTTTCGAGTCGGTCCGGCGCGATCGGAAACACCGCCTCGGGAGTGCCGGCGGCGGCCCAGACCGTCTCGAACCCGGCGAGGGATTCGTCGAGATACACCGGCACGTCCGTCTCGTGACAGAACGGTGGGACGCCGCCGATCGACCAGCCGAGCGTCTCGCGCACGTCGTCGGCGTCGGCCATTTCGACCTCGTTCTCGGGAACGTCCCGAATCCGGGCGAGGCGCGCCTCGCTCACACGATTCGCCCCGCTCGTGACCACGACGACGAGATCGGGCGCGCGGAAGGCGAGCGAGCTCGCGATCTGGGCGACGTCACACCCGATCGCGTCGGCGGCGTCGGCCGCCGTCTTCGTGCCTTCGGGGAACTCGTGGACGTCGACGTCGAGATCGTACTCTGCGGCGGCGCGCTCGGCGAACGCGCGTGCTCGGGGATGCATGCCGACCGCTCGCATCGCGGGCGAGAAAACGCTACGGGTCAGCGGACCTCGTCGACGCCGACCGCGCCGCTCGATTGGATCCACGCCGTCGGCTCGCGCTCGTCGTAGATGACGATCGCGCCGTCGTCGCGCTCGAAGGCAGCGATGCGTTCGGCCGTCACGGGCGTGTCACTGGACGACTCGGAGGGAGTCTCGTGCGGGGACGTGCTCATTGTTGTCTGGTTTGCCGCCGTCGTCTTTCACTCGACGGTCGAACGGACGGGCCGTGATGTGTTAAAGGTTATCACCCTCGCAGGCCGTTCCGCAACCCGACACCGATGGTGTCCGTCGCATCACCGACAGCCGTCGAGTGCCGAGCGACCGGACCGAAAAGCACAAACTTTGTTTTGGCTACCCAAAAATGATTTTCTCGATAGCAATGACTAAGTGGACGGGGTTCGTAGACAGGAACGCAATGAGCACCCAGGAATCCGACTCGCGACTCCGCCAGGAGTTCGGGACCGTCGAGGAATCACCGGCGCTCCGGATCGAGGGCGACCGGGCCGAACAGATCGTCGACGCGCTGAACGCCGACCTCGCGGCGTCGTACGTCCTCTATCACCAGCTCAAGAAACACCACTGGAACGTCGAGGGCGCGGAGTTCCTCGAAGTCCACCGCTTCCTCGAAGAGGCCTACGAGGCCGTCGAGCACCACTCGGACGTGATCGCCGAACGCGCCCAGGCGCTCGGGGGCGTCCCGGTCGCCGGCCCCGTGAACCTCGAAGACCACAGCTACGTCGAGTTCGAGGGCGAGGACGTCTACGACGTCCGGACGTCGCTCCACAGCGACATGGAGACGTTCGCGGACATCATCGAGCGGATGCGCGATCACATCGAGCTCACGAACAGTCTCGGTGACTACACCTCCGAAGAAGTCCTCCGCGGTGCGATCGCCGACTACGAGGAGTACGCCCACCACCTCGAACACTACCTCGAAGACGACACCCTCGTGCTCGACGAAGCGACCCACTGAGACGCGGCGAGACCAGCGACCACCTTTTTACGACGTGCGTCGGCGCGCGCTGCGCGCCGTTTATCGGCGCGCAGTCGGCGTGCGAGGGATGAGCGCCGCGACCAGCGGAAGCGGCGCGAATCGGCTGGGGAGGCTCGTGGGCGGCTGCGGTGCTGGGTGGTGCCGGGCGGTTCTCAAATGGACCGGCATCAGTGCGGTCACGAAAACCAGCGACGACAAGTCACAGAAGAGGAGGCGATACCAGCGATAGCCATCGAAACGGGAACGACGATCGTCGAAAAGACCCAAACCGACCCGCGTGCCTACCGCCACAACTCGACGGTCAGATCGGTCGCGATCCAGCCGTCGACGTTGTCCTCCTCGACGAACACGGTGCGCTCGGGGCGCGTCGAGTGCATCGAGACCGTCGTGTTCGGGGTGGAGGAGTCGGGTTCGGCACGGTCGTCGGGAGCAGCGTCGGCCTCCGTTCCGCGGGCGGGGACTGCCATGCCAGGACTTAGGCGAGCCTAATTCTAAAAGGGTTTTGGTCGACCTAGCTCCGGCGTGGGCGAACAGTCCCTCGCCCGTCCCGAGCACCCGCCCTTTTCCCCACGCGCCGCCAACGGGTCGTCATGAGCGACCGACCGGACGGCGACCGACGATCCGGCGACGACAGACGGCAGGAGCGCGACCGCAACCGGGGGGCCGATCCCGACCTCGAACGGCTCGCCGGCGATCTCTCGACCACGCTCGACGATCTCCGCGACGAGCTGGAGGGCGAGCGCGGTCCACCGCGGGGGCCGCTCGGACTGCCGCGACCGCCGACGCCCGGCGAGCTCGTCCGGTTCACCGACGAGTACACCATCCCGACCCTGATCGCGGTGCTCGAAGCCAACATCCGACTGCTCGAAGCGCTTCAGGGGGCGATCCGACTGGCGCGCACCGGCGAGCGCGGGCGCGAGATGCGAGCGCTCACCGGGGAGCTCGGTCGCGACGGGCTCGACCGACTCGACGACGTGCTCGTTGATCTCCAGGACGCGCTCGACGGTCGGCCCGAGAACCCCGAGGCCAGAACCCTGCTCGACGACGCTCGCGCGCTCCGTCACGAGATCGACGACCGGCTCGCCGAAGCGGGCAACGGTCGCCGTCCGGACGCGACGCGACCGCGCGACACCGCGGACGGCGAACGGGACGACGTGGACCCGGAAGCGACCGACGACTCGGATGAGGGCGTCGCCATCGACGTCGATTCCGAGCTGGACTCGATCCGCGACGAGGTCGACGGCGACGACGATGGCGAGGAAGACTCGTAGCGACGGGCGGTCGTCCTGGCTCGAACGCTCGCTCTGACGGCCGGTCTCGCGAGTTAGGCCGGTTCGAACCGATAGCCGTCCCAGTCCTGACTCTCGGGTTCGCGGATCCCGGCCGCGGGGTCGCGTAGCTCCGCGGCGTACACCGGCGCGACCTCGTCGCCGATCTCGATCTCGTCGGTCGTGAGCTGACCGAGCGCCCGGACCGTCTCATCGTCCACAGCAAACTCGACGATCGCGAGGTGGTTGGGAGCGTCCACGCCGGGTGGCGGCGCGGTGCTCGTCGTCCACGTCACCACCGTCGCGGTGTGTGCGCTCAGATCCACGGTGCCGACCGGCTCCGCACCGTCGGGACCGATCGGGTGGCCGGGGTAGCTGATCGAGCCGTCGGCGTACCGTGTCGCTTCCATCGGCGGTGTCTCGTCCGCACCGCGGTTTCGGTCGGCTGCGTCACCCTCCTCCTCTCCGCCGTCCTCGTGGCTCATGCGCCCGCCTCCATGATCGTGGTGATGACGCAGTTCCCGAACCCGCCGACGTTGCACGCGAGCCCCACGTCGGCGTCGACCTGGCGCGGCCCCGCCTCGCCGAGCAGCTGTTTGTAGATCTCGTAGCCCTGCGCGACACCGCTCGCGCCGAGGGGATGGCCCTTCGACTTCAACCCTCCCGAAGTGTTGATCGGGAGGTCGCCGTCGCGCTCCGTTCGACCTGCCTCGATCGCGCGCCACGCCTCGCCAGGCTCGGCGAACCCGAGCCCCTCCATCTGGAGGAATTCGAGGATCGTGAACATATCGTGGAGTTCGGCGACATCGATATCGTCGGGATTGTAGCCGCTCCGCTCGTACGCCTGGCGGCCGGATTCGACCACGCCACCCATCGTGGTGGGGTCGCTCCGCTCGTGGACCACGTGGGTGTCGGTCGCGCCGCCGACGCCCGCGATCACGACGTACTCGTCGGTGTACTCCCGCGCCACGGATTCCGGACAGAACAACAGGGCCGCGCTGCCGTCGGTGATGGGGCAGAAGTCGTAGAGGCGGAGGGGATCGGCGACGATCGGACTCTCTAGAACCGTTTCGAGGTCGACTTCCTTCTGAAACTGCGCGTGGGGGTTGTCGACGCCGTTTCGGTGGTTTTTGACCGCGACCTTCCCGAGGCTCTCGCGCGGCGCGTCGTACCGATCGAGATAGCGGCGTGCGGTCAGCCCCGCGAAACTCGGGAGCGTGACGCCGTGTTTGTACTCGACCGGGTGGGTGAGCGAGGCGATGACGTCGGTGGCCTCGCTCGTCGATCGATGGGTCATCTTCTCGCCACCCACCAGCAGGGTCATCTCGCTCGCACCCGAGGCGATCGACTGCCACGCGGCGTACATCCCGGCCCCACCCGACGAAGAGGTCTGATCCACCCGCTGGGTGTACGCCGGCAGGCAGTCGAGATCGTGAGCGAGCGCGTTCGGGACGCCCGTCATCCCCTCGAACTCGCCGCTCGCCATGTTCGAGGCGTAGAGATGGTCGACGTTTTCGGGCGCGACGCCCGCGTCGTCGAGACACGCCGCGCCCGCCTCGGCGAGCAGCTCGCGCACCCACGCGTCGCGCCCGCCGAACTGGGTCATCGACGCCCCGACGATCGCAACGTCCGAGGTAGCCGTGCTCATGGGCCGAACTCTCGCCGGTGTGTTATGGACGTTTCGACACGGTGAGTCGGATCCCGGTTCGGAGCCGGGCCGCCCGGATCGCTTCGGAGAACGACGGTTCGAACCGACGACTACGTCAGCACGAACGCCACGACGAGCACCAGCAGGACGAACAGCGCGGCGACGGCCGCGAAGAAGACGACGTTCTGCCGGCCCCGCCCTCTGTCGGGCATCGACATACCGGCGGCTCGCCCTGCTCCGCAATGAGCGCTGTGGAGTCGTTCTGCCGATCGCGACCGTCGTCACGTCGATCGGTGTGGCCCGGCAGCGACACACCGCCGGCCATCCGTCGGGCTCAGAACTGGATGTTCCCGTGCTTCTTCGGCGGGTCGTCGGCCCGCTTGCGGGCGAGGACGTCGAGATCACTCGCGAGGCGTGCGCGTGTCTCGTGGGGCTCGATGACGTCGTCGACGTAGCCGCGTTCGGCCGCCGAGTAGGGGTTCGCGAACGTCTCGCGGTACTCGTCCATCAGCACCTGTCGGGTCGCTTTCGGATCGTCGGCCGCCTCGATCTCGTCGCCGTGGAGGACCTCGACCGCACCACGCGGGCCGAGGACGGCGGTCTCCGCGCCGGGCCACGCGTAGTTCGCGTCCGCGCCGAGGAGCTTCGAGCCCATCACGATGTACGCGCCGCCGTAGGCCTTCCGGAGGATGACAGTGAGGAGGGGAACGGTGGCTTCGGCGTAGGCGTAGATCAGCTTCGCGCCGTGACGGATGATGCCGTCGTGCTCCTGGTCGGTGCCCGGCATGAACCCGGGAACGTCGACCAGCGTCACGACGGGGAGGTTGAACGAATCACAGAACCGAACGAACCGCGCGCCCTTCCCGCTCGCATCGATGTCGAGCGTGCCCGCGTTGACCCGTGGCTGGTTCGCGACCACGCCGACCGGCCGGCCGTCGAGGCGGGCGAACCCGGTCACGAGGTTGCGCGCGAACCCGCCGTGAACCTCGAAGAAGGAGTCCGTGTCGACGATCCCCGAGACGACCTCGCACACGTCGTAGGGCTTCCGTGGCTCGTCGGGCACGACCGAACCGATCCCGTCCTGATGTCCGGGATCGTGCCCCGAGTCGATCCGCGGCGGCTCCTCGGCGTTGTTCGTCGGGAGGTAGGCGAGCAGCCGCCGGACGTCGTCGAGTGCGTCCAGCTCCGTGGCGCAGGCGAGGTGGGCGACCCCGCTCTCGGTCGCGTGGGTTCGCGCCCCGCCCAGCTCCGCCATCGAGATCTCCTCGCCCGTCACGGTCTCGATCACGTCCGGCCCCGTGATCATCATATGCGACGTGTCCTCGACCATCACCGTGAAGTCCGTCAGCGCGGGCGAGTAGGTCGCACCGCCGGCGCAGGGCCCCATGATCGCCGAGATCTGCGGGACGACCCCGCTCGCCCGGACGTTCCGCCGGAAGATCTTCGCGAAGCCCGCGAGCGAGTCGATCCCCTCCTGGATGCGCGCGCCCGCAGAGTCGTTGAGGCCGACGATCGGCGCACCGGTCTCGATCGCCCTGTCCATCACCGCACAGATCTTGTCGGCGACCGCCTCGCCGATCGATCCCCCGAGAACGGTGAAATCGTGGGCGAAGACGAACACTTTGCGACCGTCGACCTCGCCGTACCCCGTGACGACGCCGTCGCCCGGCACACCACGTTCGTCCATGTCGAAGTCGGTCGCGCGGTGTTCGACGAACGTCCCGAGCTCGCGGAACGTGTCGTCGTCCATGAGATACTCGATCCGCTCGCGCGCGGTCAGCTTTCCCTTCGCGTGCTGGGCCGCGACCCGCTCCTCGCCGCCGCCCGCTGCCGCCGCCGCGCGCCGCCGTCGGAGCGACTCGATCGGCGTCTCGCTCGCGGCACGCTCCGCCACCTCGGTGGCTTCCTCGCGGCTGATGGACTCTTCCGTCGCCACGCTACCACTCCATCCCGCCGTTGACCGCGAGGATCTGGCCGGTCATGTACGAGGACTCCTCGCCCGCGACGAACCGGACGATCCCGGTGACGTCCTCGATCGAGGCGAACCGATTCAACGGAATGCGCTGGAGGATCTTCTCTTGAACCTCCTCGGAAACCTCGTCGAGCATGTCGGTCTCGACGAACCCCGGTGCGACGCAGTTCGCGGTCGACCCCGTTCGAGCGAGTTCGAGCGCGATCGTCCTGGTGAACCCGAAGAGGCCGCTCTTGGTGGTGGCGTAGTTCGCCTGACCGTAGTTGCCCTGCTGGCCGACGACGCTCGAAATGTTGATCAGCCGGCCGTGGTCGGCCTCCTGGATGTCGTCGAACAGGCAGTGCGTGCAGTTGTACACCCCGCCGAGGTTCACATTGATAACGCGCTCCCAGTCCTCGCGGGACATGTTTCCGAAGGTGCGATCGACGGTGAGGCCCGCGTTGTTCACCAGTACGTCGGCCGGACCGAACGCGTCGTGGACGCTTTCGGCCATCGCCGCGACCGCGTCGTACTCGGCGACGTCGGCCTGGACCGCGATCGCCTCCCCGCCGTCGTCCTCTACGGTGTCGACGACCTCGTGGGCGGCCGCCTCCGACGAGCGGTAGTTCACTACGACGTTCGCGCCTTGGCGTCCGAGTTCCTCGGCGATGCCCCGGCCGATCCCCCGTGACGCACCGGTGACCACACAGGTCTGATTTTCGAGCGACATGAACTCTACCGGGAGGCTACATCCCGGGGTACGTAAGTGTACTGTCGGCGGGGAATTTTCGAACGGATGCACAACAGAGGTCCACGGCCGCGACCGGACGGCGAACCCTCGCTCACTCGTCCGTCGCGTCGCGGAGCCGGTCGACCTCGCGCCGGAACCCGACGAGTTCGGCACGCTGCGCTGCGAGGTTCGCGAGGCGCTCGTCGAGCGTGTCGAGGGCGTCGTCGATCCCCGTCGCGAGCCCGTCGAGGTCGTACTCGCCCGCCTCGATCCGGGCACGCCGAATGTGCTTGCAGTCGGCCTCGCGATACTGAAAGTCCGGACAGGTACACGACGGCGCGCGGATCTCGACCAGGTACTCCTCACCCGCCTCGCTGTACACCTGGTAGACGTCGGGCGCGTGTTCGAGGACGGTCAGCCGTTCGCCGACCGCCCGCCGGTCGCGCTTGTCGATGCGGTGCTTGAACGGTCGCGTCGCGAGCGCTTCGTCGTACGATATGCTCATTGGATGGGTCGAATCAGTCGGTATTCATCGGTGAGGCCGGCTTCCTCGGCGCACATTACGGCCTCGCCGTCGGGGACGCTCTCCAGCGCTGCTGTCGTCTTCATACTCCCGCTTACCGATCTCTCGGGATAAGCTGGCGTCTACACCGCACCGGAAGTGAAACCATACCTCCTGAAACGCCCGTATTCGCCGCCCAGGCGTCTCGAAAGGCGCGTTTCGGTTCACGTTCACGAGATCCGCTTCGGTGCGGAGGATCGGTCGTCGGGAAAGGAGCCAGTCGCGCCGGAGCAGCGGGGCTTTTGGGGGTCGATCCGCTATCGACGGTGATGGAGTACGCCGCGCTGGTCGACGTCTACGAGCGCCTCCAAGCCACGTCGTCGAACCTCGAGAAGACCGCGATCCTCGCCGAGGCGCTCGCGGACGCGGACGAAGCGCAGCTCCCGCTGCTCGTCAAACTCCTCCGCGGGAAGCTGTTCGCGCCGTGGGAGGTCGAGGAGCTCGGGATCTCCTCGCGCCTCACGACGGAGACCATCGCGACCGCGACCGGCGTCGACGCAGACGCGATCGAGACGACGTGGCGCGATACGGGCGACCTCGGCGACGCCGCCGCAGCGATCGCGAACCGGAAACAGCGAACCCTGGTCACGACGCGGCTTGACGTCCGCACCGTCCACGACACGCTTCAGGAGCTCGCGACGTGACCTTCCCGCTCTCGGATCACTGCGATTTCGCCGAGCTCGAAACCGTCGACCCGGAGATCGTCTACACCCACCACGGGTCGGCAGAGACGTTCGCGACCCACTGCACACTCGGCTACGAGGCACGCGCTCAAGCGCGACCAGGCGACCCTCGGCGAGTTCTGACGGACGGATCGCCGAGGACGTTCGGTACAAGTGCGTGGGCGTCGTTTTTCCGGACTGCACACGAACCGAACCCGTCTCGGACTCGTCGGCGCGGCCGCCGTCGGCGGTGCGGTGGCGCTGTGGAGCGGGTACAGCCTGCTCGCGGCGCGATCGGCCGAGAGCGTCGCGTACACCGTCGAGCGACCCCTCGACGACCGCACGGAGATCCGGCGGTATCCCGAGCTCGTCCGGGTCGAGACCACCGGTTCCTCGAATCGGGAGGCGTTCGGCCGGCTGTTCGAGTACCTCCAGGGCGCGAACGAGTCGCGTTCGGACGTGGCGATGATCGCGCCCGCCCGCACCGACGGCGAATCGATCGAGATGACGTCACCGGTTCGCACCGACGACGACGGTGACGAGGTGCGAATGGGGTTTTATCTCCCCGAGAGCTACACCCCGAACACGGCTCCGCGGCCGACCGATCCGGCCGTCTCGCTCGCCGTCGAGCCACCACGGTCGGTCGCGGCGCGGCGCTTCTCGTGGTGGGCGACCGACTGGCGGACGAGCCGCCAGCAGTCGAAGCTCCTCGAAACGCTCGCCGAGTCCGACGTCACTCCGGTCGGCGAGCCGTTCAGCCTCGGGTACGACGCTCCGGGCACCTCTCCCTTCCTCCGGACGAACGAGGTCGCGGTCGATGTCACGTGGTAGCGCGGACGAGGACCGCTCCTTCGATAGGGGACGGACGAGATGATCGCGAACCGAACCCACCCTCTGGCTGGCGATCCGACCCGTCCTGACACACCGGGCGTTCAACGGCCGTCCGTAGATCGTGACGACAGCCTTTTGACGTGATACTATCGCAAGCACAAAGTATAGGTGGGTCACAGGTGCCCGAACACAAAATGCACTTCGACCAGGGGATAAAATATCTAACAGGAATCGTGCTCGCTACGGTGGTGGTCGGTTCGGCCGCCGTCGGCGTGGGCGTGCTCACCGGCGGGGTCGCGGGCCAGGCGAGCGGCCCGACACAGGCACCCGACCTCCAGTCGGTCGAGAACTTCCGGGAGAACGACCTGGGCAGCGAGGGGGCGGTGCTCGTCGACTTCACGTTCGACGAGAACGCGACGACCGTCAGTTCGGGCGGGAACTTCAGGCTCGTCCCGACCGACGGCAGCACTGACATCGGCGGTGTGAACATCGTTGAGGGCGAGGGAACCGAGACGATCACGGTCGCGTTCGACGAACCGGTGACGGAGGGCGAGATCGCCCGCGGCGTCGTCAAGGCGAACACGGTCCGCGTGACGGGTGAGGGCGACGAGACCAACAACCCACTGCAGGCGGCTACCGTCTCGAACGACGGCAACTCCGACGATCCTGATCTGGTGAGCGTCACGAAAAACGAGACCGGCGACGCGCTGATCTACGCGTTCGACGATCCCGTCACGGTCAACAGCGACAGCGGTTTTCAGGCCTACGAAGCGAACGCGAAGGAGACAGGTGGCAACGGGGCGGTCGCCTCGCTCGCCACCCCGAAGCGCGTGAAAGTCACCTTCGACGGTCTCGATCCTGCGAACGCAGTCGGCGGTTCCGTTGTCGAAGGGGCGGTCACGAACGCGAGCGACGACACGCTAACGAACTCGCTCGACGAGGTGGCAGTAGATGACGGACCGGCAGCTCCGTTCAGCAAGTGCGGCGGGGGTGGCACGAACGACACCGGCGACGGCGGCAGCGGCGACGGCCCGACCCAGGCCCCCGACCTCGTGAACATCGACAACGTCACTTACCGGCAGAACCCCGAGGGTCAGAACTGCCAGACGCTCGTCGAGTTCGACTTCGACGAGTCGGTGAAGCTCCAGGGCGGCGCTGGCAACTTCCAGCTGATCCCGATCGATGGCGAGGGCACGTTCGACGGCAACAACGAGGTCGTCGGGCCGACGAACCAAACGACCTCGCTCACGGTCCCCTTCGATGGCCGGATCGATCCCGATACGATCGCTCGCGGCTTCGTCGACCGCCGGGTTGTTCAGGTCAGCGGCGGGGGTGATTCGACTCTCAATCCGAAGCAGGCCGCCGACCTGAACAACGACGGCAACACGGCGAACCCAGACCTCGTGAGCGTCACCGAAAGCGACGCGCCCGACAACGCGCTGCTGTTCGAGTTCGACGAGAACGTTTCGGAGGTCGGCGACACGAGCGGGTTCAACTTCTACAACATGAACGGCACCGAAACCGACGCGACGACGGTCGCCATGACCGACGATCCGACGGTGCTGTCGGTGGCGTTCGAGCCCGGCAGCTCCCCGGTGGGCAAGGCGGTCGGCGGATCGGTCGACGCCAACGCGGTCGTCGGCGAGGACACCGGTCGCGCGGACGGCGACGTGAACCAGCCCGACGAGACGGAACTCACCGGCGATCGCACGGTCGAATGCGGGAACGCCACGGTGGCGAACGACTCCGGACCGACCGCCGCACCCGACCTCGGCGCGATCAGCGGGTTCTGCACCGGAAATCTGGCCTCGTTGAACGGTCAGCAGACGTTCGTCAACTTCACCTTCGATCAGCCGGTCGACCTGGTGGGCGGCGCGGGTAACTTCCAGCTCGTGCCGGTCGACAGCCAGAACTTCCAGAACCAGCTGTTCGACGGCAAGGGCGAGGTCGTCGCCGGCGACGGGACGAAGACGCTCACGATCGCGTTCGACGACAGGGTAAACGAGTCGGTCGTCGCCCGCGGGTTCGTCGACGCAGGAACGGTCGCGAGACCCGACACCCAGAGCCCGCCGACCAACCCGAAACAGGCCGCAGACGTCTCGAACGACGGCAACTCGGCGAATCCGGACCTCGTATCGGTTTCGTCGGGCGGCGAGAACGAGCTCCGATTCGAGTTCGATGAGAACATCTCCGAATTCGGCGACACGAGCGGGTTCAACTCCTACGACTCGAACGGCGACGAGACCGATGCGCAGGACCTCGAACGGACGGACGATCCGCAAGTGGTCGCCGTACAGTTCGAACCGCAAGCGAACGTCTCAGCCAACGCAGTCGGCGGGTCGGTCGACGCCAACGCGGTCGTCGGTGAGGACACCGAGCGCGAGGACGGCGACGTGAACCAGCCCGACGAGACCACACTCGAAAACGGGACCGGAAGCGGTCCCGGGCCCGTCGGCGACGTCGAGAACCCGCCGTCGGACGTCGACGGTGACGGGCTGTACGAGGACGTCGATGGCGACGGCAGCCTGACCGAAGCCGACTCACAGGCACTCTACGACAACCTCGACAGTTCGGAAGTCCAGAACAACGTCGACGCGTTCGACTTCAACGGCGACGGCAGCGTGACTCAGGCCGACGCCCAGGCACTCTACGACGAGTGGTCGAACACCAACTGAAAACCTAACGCTCCCATGACGAAACTCCTCGACACACGACGCGAATCGCTCCTCAGTCTCGCACTCGCCGCCCTCGTGCTCGTCTCGGCCGGCTCGGCCGTGACGTTCACCGCCAACGCGGCCGGCAGCACCACCGTCTCGCTCTCGCCGACCGAGCAGCGGGTCGACACCGGCGAGACGACGACCTACGAGGTCGTCGTCGAGAACACCGACGGCGGGATCGGCACGACCGATGCAGCCGTCACGCTCGACGACCCCTCGGTCGGATCGATCACCGACCTCACGATCGCGGGCGAACCGGCCAACGAGAACATCGCGATCGCCGACGACGGCTCCAGCGCCTCGTTCGACGCGGTCTACTTCGGCAACGCACTGTCCGACGACCCCGGCGGCGTCGTGATCGCGACGGTCACAGTCCGGGGCACCGAGGCGGGATCGAGCGGTCTCTCGCTCGACGTGACCGAGATCAGCGACGCCGCGGGCGACGTCTACGACGTGACCGGGACCGACGGGGCGTCTCTCGCCGTCGGCGGCCAGGTGACGACAACGGAAACGCCGACGGAGACCCCGACCACGACGCGGACTCCGACCGAAACGGGAACGCCGACGACGACACAGCCGACCGCGACTGAGACCGAAACCTCGACCACCACACAGACCACCACCGGAACGGAGACAACGACGACGGCGATCGAAACCACGACCCAGACCACGACGACCGCAGGAACGACGACCGAAACCGAAACTGAGACACCGGCCCCGACGACCACGGCGACCGAAACCGAGACCACCACGACCGAAACTACCACGACAGCATCACCAACCTCGACGGACACCGAAACGACGACTGAAGCGCCGACCACAGGAACGACGTCGAGCGAGACCACGACCGCAGCAGACACCACGACGGCCACGCAGACGGCGACCGAAACGACCACGACGGCCGACGACGGCGAGCGAACGCTCGACGGAGAGTCGATCGCCGACTCGCTCGCCGACAGCGATCTCGACGATACCCAGACCGGTGGAGTCAGTACGGCGCTCGACACGAGTGACCTCAGCGACGCAGAGATCACCGCGATCACGGACGCACTCGCCAGCGACGACCTGTCCGGCGAGCAGCGTGAAACGATCGCCGACGCCGTCGCGGCTGGCGACCTCAGCGACGAGCAGTTGCGGGCGCTCGCCGACGCACTGAGCGACGGCCGGCTCACGGACGCGGAACGCGACGCGCTCGGCTTCCTCGGCGAAGCGGGCGTGACGTACTACCAGGTGGACTTCGTGACCGGCGAACCGATCGAGGAGCTCCGCGGACCGGAGGGCACGTACACCGAGGATCAGCTGATCAGGTTCGCCCACGGCAGCACCGAGGAGCCGATAGTCCGTCGCTCGGCGGGCGAGTTCACCACCGATCACGTGTTGGCCGACCGGATCGAGAGCCAGGACATCGAGGTCACAAACGGCACCGCGACCACGACGTTCACCGTCGCCGAGGGCGAATCGATCACCCTGACGCTCGCGAGCTACGAGAAGATCGGTCCGGGCTGGAGCCCCGAGACCGAGGCACTCCAGGAGTTCGTCGACAGCGAGACCCGAACGTTCGAGTCCGGCACTCACACCCTCACCGTCGATCTCCCCGACGAGGACGGCTCGAACGGCACGGAATAGGGCCGGCGACGGGCCGATTGCCAGCTACGTACCTGCCGTTTCTGCGAACGAGCCGTTCGTCCCGTCCGACTCCATCGTTTTTCCGATAGCGAACACCGCTGCTCGGTCCTGGAGACTGGACGGTCCGAGCAAGCGTCCACGCATCCCGTAACGACAGTTTCTTTAGGCCGTCCTAAAAAACGACCGTACCGCAATGACCGCCGACATCTGCGTTATCGTGCCGACGATCCGCGAGTACGAGTGCGTGCGCTCGTACGTCGAGAACGCCCGAAATCACGGGTTCGACACCGACCGACTTCACACTGTTCTCGTGACCGAGGACTTCTGTGCGACCGACGCGATGGCGTCGATGCTCGACGAGCTCGAGCTCTCGGGTGCGGTCTTCGACGGGACTGCCCGTGAAGAATGGTATGCGGAACAGGGCATCACGGAGTTCTCGCATCTGGTGCCGGCGGCGAGTCACGCCGAGACCAGCTTCGGGCTGCTCTATCTCTGGGCCAACGAGTTCGAGTACGGGATCTTCATCGACGACGACACTCGGCCAGATCCCGAAGACGACTTCTTCGGTACCCACCTCGCGAACCTCGCCCACGACGGCGAGATCACGTCGGTCCGCTCGGACGAGCAGTGGGTGAACGTCCTGCATCAGAACGCCGACGAGCACGGCCTCTACCCCCGGGGGTATCCCTACTCCGCGATGGACGAGACGATCGAGACCGACGAAACGCACGTCGACAGCGTGGTGGCATCCCAGGGGCTCTGGACCCACGTCCCCGACCTCGACGCGGCACGCATCCTCGCCGACGGCGATCTGCGCGGACAGTCAGAGACCAGGCTCTCGCGCGCGGACTACGGCGAGGAGTTCGTCGCTGGCGAGGGCCAGTACCTCACCGTGTGTTCGATGAACCTCGCCTTCCGGCGCGAGGTCGTTCCTGCGTTCTACCAGCTCCCGATGGACGACAACCCGTGGGACGTGGGCCGGTTCGACGACATCTGGAGCGGCGTGTTCCTGAAGCGCGCCTGCGACGTGCTCGACACGCAGATCGTGACTGGGGGGCCGCTCTGCGAACACCACAAGGCCCCGCGCTCGACGTTCGACGACCTCCGCTCCGAACTCCCGGCGCTCGAAGCCAACGAACACCTCTGGGCGATCGTCGACGACGCCGCCGAGGGTGCCGACAGCTACGCCGAAGCCTACGCCGCGATGGCCGACGCGCTCGTCGCGGGCGAGTTCGAGGAGTACGAGAACGGCGACTTCCTCACGTACGTCGGCGAGCACATGCACGACTGGCTCGACTGCCTCGCCGCGCTCGACCCGGAATCGATCGCGACGCCGACCGCCGCGACCGCCGACGACTGAGCCGAATCCCGAACTGGAAGCCACGGGACGGACGATCGCTACCGGCCAGGTACCACACGAGACGATCGTGGCGAGCGGCCGAACGCGATCGTGGAAGCGAACGGAACGACAGACTCTTTTGGCTGGCCTAAATCATGGACGACAATGACGCGACGGGACGTTGACGACTCGGCCGAAGCACGGAACAGCGATCGAGAGGACCGTTCGTCGAGCGTCGCTCGCCGGCGATTCCTCCGGTGTGTGCCCGTCGCCGGCGTCGCGGCGCTCGCGGGCTGTCAGGGTGGCGGGAACGATGCCCAGAACGGAAGCGGTGACAACGGGAGCACTACCGAGGGATCGGGCGGGACGACCGTCGCGAGCGGTAGGAACGGGACGAACGGGACCGCGGCGAACGCCACGTCGGCGAACCAAAGCGCGGCGAACGGGAGCGCGGAGTTCGTCGGCTCCGGGTCGCGCGACCCCGCGGCGCTCGGCGGCATCTCGATGACCGAGATGCCGGCGCTGAGCGGCACGCTCCAGGTCTACTCGGGCCGGGGCGAGGCGCTCGTCGGCGAGCTCGTGGAGTACATCCGGAACCTGTACCCCGACTTCACGCTCGAAATACGCTATCAGGGTTCGACCGAGCTCGCGAACCAGATCCTGACCGAAGGCCAGAGCAGTCCCGCCGACGTCTTCTTCTCGGTCAACGCCGGCTCGCTCGGCCTGCTCGCCGAGGAGGGACGGACCCAGCAGCTCCCACAGAACGTGCTGTCGAAGGTCCCACAGCAGTTCCGCGATCCGGCGGGTAACTGGGTCGGGATCTCCGGGCGCGCGCGCTCGATCCCCTACAACACCAACGCGTTCGACAGCAGCGCGATTCCCACGGACATCTTCGCGTTTCCGGAGCAATCGAAGTTCGAGGGCGTGATGGGATGGGCTCCGACCTACGGCTCGTTCCAGGCGTTCGTCACCGCGATGCGCGTTCTCAATGGCGAGCAGCAGACAAAGCAGTGGCTCCAGGGGATGCAGGATCAGGGTATCGAGTCGTACTCCGACGAGTTCCTGATCGCCCAGGCGGTCGCCGACGGCGAGATCGAGGCCGGGTTCACCAACCATTACTACATCCAGCGGGTGCTCGCCGCCCGGTCCGACGCGCCGCTGGCGACCGCGTTCACGACAAACGACGCCGGCTCGGTGTTCAACGTCGCCGGTGCGGCCGTCCTCGACACCGCGGCGAATACCGAACTCGCGGCGAACTTCGTGCGTCACCTTCTCTCGTCGGAGGCCCAGGACTACTTCGCGCGCACCACGAAGGAGTATCCCCTGGTGCCGGCGGTCGCGCCGGTGGGCGCGCTCCCGCGGATCAACGACCTGAACCCGCCCGGGGATCTCGACCTCACCCAGCTGTCGAACCTCGAACCGACGATCGAGCTGATGCGCGAGGTCGGACTCGACGTCTGAGATGGCCACGAACACCGAGGTATCGCGAGACGATCGCCCGGCCACGGACGGCGACGCCGCCGCGAGCGACGACGACGCCGACCGCGGCCCGCTCGGGCTCGTCGTGCTCGCGGGGGCGATCGCGGCCGCCGTCCTCACGCCGTTGCTCTGGGTGTTCCTCGCCGTCGTCGACGTCGGTCCGGCCGCGCTCGACCTCCTCACGGAGCCGGGAACGATCGAGGTCTTTCTGAATAGCGCGGCGATGGTCGTCGCGGTCACCGGGCTCTCGATCGGTCTCGCCGTGCCGCTCGCCTTCCTCACCACCCGGACCGACCTCCCCTTTCGCCGCCTTTGGACCGTCGCGATCTCGTTGCCGCTGGTGATCCCGAGCTACATCGGCGCGTTCGCGTTCGTCTCGGCGTTCGGTGCGAACGGGATCCTCGCACGGGAACTCGGGATCGCGTGGCTGCCCGCGGTGGACGGCTTTCTGGGGGTGGTGTTCGTGCTCACGCTGTACACCTACCCCTACGTGTTCATCGCGACGCGGGCGGCGCTGAAGACGATGGACACCCAGCTGGTGGACGCCGCGCGCACTCTCGGCGACTCGCGGTGGAAGGCGTTCCGTCGGGTGACGCTCCCCCAGATCCGTCCGGCGATCGCCGCTGGCGGGCTGCTGGTCGCGCTCTACGCGCTCTCGGATTTCGGCACGCCGTCGATCATGGGTGTCGACGTGCTCACACGGGTGATCTACGTCGAGCTCAACGCGTTCGGGCGCGACCTCGCCGCCGTGCTCTCGCTTCAGTTGGTGGCGATCACGCTGGTGATCCTCGCGCTCGAATCCCGGGTGCGGGCCCGGTCGCCCTCCGGTGGTGGGTCGCGGCGGGCATCGGCCGTGCGGCTCGGCCGGTGGCGGTGGCCCGCGCTCGCGCTCCCTGCCGGCGTCAGCCTGCTCGGGCTCGCGGTCCCGATCGGCGTGCTCGTGGGCTGGCTGGTCGGCAGCGAGGCGGGCGCGGGGGCGCTCGAACTCGACACCGTGATCAACTCGGTCGTGGCCGCGGGGGCCACAGCACTGGTCGCGGCCGCGTGCTGTCTCCCGATCGCGTACCTCGCGGCGTACCACCGCTCGCGGCTCGCCGCCCTGTTCGAGCGCGCGACCTACGTCGGCTACGCGATGCCCGGCGTCGTGCTCGGGCTCGCGCTCGTCTTCTTCGGCTCGCGATACCTCCCCGCCGTCTACCAGACGCTGCCCCTGCTGGTCTTTGCCTACGTCGTCCGCTTCCTTCCCCAGGCGATCGGCTCGACCCGGGCCGCGTTCGTCCGGGTCGACGACCGACTCCCCGGCGCGGCGCGCACGCTCGGCGACGGACCCTTCAAATCGTTCCGCCGGGTGACGCTCCCGCTGATCGCGCCCGGCCTGCTCGCGGGCGCGGCGCTGGTCTTTCTGACCACGATGAAGGAGCTGCCGGCGACGCTGCTGCTCCGCCCGACCGGGTTCGAGACCCTCGTGACCAGGGTCTGGCAGGCCGAAAGCGCCGGATACTTCGGGCAGGCGGCTGTACCCGCGCTCGTCCTCGTGCTCGTCTCCGGGTGCTCGATGCTCGTGCTGCTCTCACAGGAGGGATACGATGGGAGATAGCGACCTCACCGATCGATCGCGCTCGCCCCGACCGGCCGATAGCCTCGAACCGACGGAACGAGCGGATCCGACCGACGGCCCACGCTCTGACGAACGGGTGTCTGGAGAGTCCACGCCGAGCGAGTCCGTAGGCGACGCCGCCACCGACGCACCGACCACCACCGACGCACCGGCCGCCGCGCCCGAGACGGTGCTCGAACTCGACGGGCTCGCGAAGCGCTACGGGGAGGAAACCGTCCTCGACGACCTCTCGCTGTCGGTGTTCGACGGCGAGATCCTCACGCTGCTCGGCCCGAGCGGCTGCGGCAAGACCACCACGCTCCGGCTGATCGCGGGGCTCGAACGCCCCGCCGACGGCACGGTCCGGCTCGACGGCGATCCCGTCGCGGGCGGACAGGGACAATTCGTCGCGCCCGAGGATCGCGATGTGGGTGTCGTCTTTCAGGAGTTCGCGCTGTTCCCCCACCTCACCGCGGCCGAGAACGTCGGGTTCGGGCTCGACGACTGGACCACCGAGAAGCGCGATTCCCGCGTGGCCGAACTCCTCGATCTCGTCGGGCTCGACGGTCGGGGCGGGAGCTACCCCGACGAGCTCTCCGGCGGCGAGCGCCAGCGGGTCGCGCTCGCGCGCTCGCTCGCACCCGAACCCTCGATCCTCCTGCTCGACGAGCCGTTCTCGAACCTCGACGTCGATCTCCGGGTCGAGATGCGCGAGGAGGTCCGGCGAATCATTCGCGAGGCGGGCGTCACCGCGATATCGGTGACGCACGACCAGGAGGAGGCGTTCTCGATCTCGGATCGGGTCGCGGTCATGAACAGGGGGGAGATCGAGCAGGTCGGCACACCCGAGCGGGTCTTCCAGCAGCCCGAATCGCGGTTCGTCGCGGGCTTCCTCGGTCACGCGAGCTTCCTCGCCGGTTCGGTGACGGGCGACGCGGTCGAAACGCCGCTCGGCCGCCTGGCGCGCGAGCGCATCCACGGGCTGACCGCGGAGTACGACGGCACCGAGATCGACGTGCTGATTCGCCCTGACGACGTGTTCGCCCAGCCCGCACCCGAGGCGAGCGCCGACGGCCGCGTGGTCTATCGTCGGTATCTCGGGCCCACAGTCCTCTACCGGGTGGAGCTCGACGACGGCGGCGTGGTCGAGTGCATGCACAACCACGCCGCGCGGATCGACCTCGACACGTTCGTCACCGTCGACCTGACCGCCGACCACGACCTCGCGTGGTTCCCGCGCGCCGACGACCTCGCCGATCACGAGTGAGCCCTCCCGATTCGCCCCGCGAGGGTCGCCCCCGACGGCTCGCCGCCTGGTCGACGCCGGCACTCCTCGCCGCCCTCCTCTCGGTCCTCGCTGGCGTTCTGGTCCTCTTCGTCGCGACCGATCTCTTCCCGTATCACTCGGCCAACCACGACGAGGCGGTGTACCTCCAGCAGGCCCGACTCCTGCTCGACGGCCAGCTGTGGTTCACGACCGACCATCCGGCGGCGTTCCGACCGTGGTTCTTCGTCCGCGACGGTGCGCAGCTCTACCCCAAGTACTCGCCCGTTCCTGCTGCAGTCTTCGCGCTCGGCGTCGCGATCGACGTTCCACGGCTCGCGCTCGCGCTCGTCGCCGTCGCCAACGCCGGCCTGGTCGCGTGGCTCGCGAGCGTGGCGTTCGACGCCCGGACGGGAGCCCTCGCGGTCGTCTTCCTCGTCGCCTCGCCGCTGTTCGTGTTCACCTCGTCGGTGTTCCTGCCCTACGCGCCGACGGCGATGTTCGATCTCGCGTTCGCAGTCTGTTACGTCAAAGCGCATCGCCAGCGAAGCCTGCGATACGCCGCGCTCGCCGGCGTCGCGATCGGGGTCGCCTTCTTCGCGCGACCCTACACCGCCGTGGTGTTCGCCACACCGTTCATCGTCCACGCGCTCTGGTCGCTCGCGCGCGCCTCGCGGGACGGTTCGCACGGTCGCGCTCGCCAGGCGGTCGCGCGGTACGCCGCCGTCGCGCTCCCTGGATTGGCGTTCGTCGCCCTCACGCTCGCGTACAACCACGTCGTGACCGGGGCTGCGCTCCGCTTTCCCTACGCGGCGTTCGCGCCGCTCGACGGGCTCGGGTTCGGCCGACGACGCATTCTCGGCCACGAGGTCGATTACACGCCAACCCTCGCGCTCCGGGCGAACGCGCACGTTCTTTGGGAGTTCGCCACGCGATGGATCGCCTTCGGCGCGCTCGGAACCGCGCTCGCCGGAATCGGTATCGCGGCGACGGTCGGGCGCACGGCGGTCGTGCGGCTCCGTGATCGTGTTCGCGGCGACACGAGCGCCGGGCCTGGCGGCCGATCGATCGCCGACGACCGTACCGCGCCCCCCGACGACCGCGCCGGGCTTCCCGACCGTCACGTTCGGTGGCTGCTGGTCGGCGTGCTCGTCGCGGTCGCGGTCGGCAACGTCGCGTTCTGGGGGAACCTGAACGTTCTCGGAACGTTCGCCGATCCGACCGATGGGCTGATTTCGGGGTTCGGCCCGTACTATCACTTCGACGCCCTCGCGCCGCTGTCGGTCTTCGGTGCGGCGGGCGCGCTCTGGCTGGTTGGTGGGATCGCGTCGATCGCACACACCCGACTGTCGGCGCGTGGCGTCCGCGCGGTCGTGCTCGCCCTCCTGCTCGTCGCGGCCCCGGTGCTGGCGATGGCGGAGCAAGACGTCGTCGGACCGCCGCTCGACGACCACCGGGCGTACACCGAGCGCTACGAGCGGGCGTACGACCCCTTCGAGAACCGGGAGTTCGACCGTGCGCTCGTGTTCGTGCCGACGCCGTACGGCGACTGGCTCGCCCACCCGTTCCAGTCGCTCTACAACCGTCCCGGGTTCGCCGGCGATCGAGTGTACGCACTCGACCGCGGCGGCGGGAACCTCGCGGTCCTCGACTCGTTCCCGAACCGGACGCCGTACCGCTACACGTACCGCGGGACGTGGCAGCCCGACGCGATGGCCGATACCGGACGGATCGTCCCACAGCTCCAGCGCCTCCGGGTGCGCTCGGGCACGAGCCACCGGATCACGACGACCGTCGGCGTGCCGAACGGCAGCGACACCGCCTCGGTCAGACTCGTCACCGACGGCGGAGCGGTCCAGCACACCGTCCGCGGCGAGCTCGGCGGGACGCTCGGCGTCGAGTGGCGAGTCACGCCCGGCGGCGCACGGATCGTCGGCGCAGGATCGAGACGGCTCGACGACACGACGAACGTCTCGGTCGGGGACGATCTCGCGCTCACCGTGACGTTCGTCCAGACGGGCGGAGCCACGGTGACCTACCGCTACGGGATCGTCACGAGCGTCCAGAACGGACGCGCTCGACTGCTCTGGCCGCCCGAGACCGAGGTCTGTCGACTCACCACCGACTGCGGCCACGAGGGAACCTACGTGCCTGGCGCGGACGACTACCTCCGCGGCGTGTCGTCGAACGCGACCATCGAGACGGCGAACGCGAGCGACGCGAAAACAGTGGCCGTGGATACCGAAACAGCTGACGACTGACTCAGCGACGACGCTCGTCGCGACAGACGTCGATGATCGACCGGGCGATCGCCGCCCCGCCGGCGAGCGGATCGAGCGTGGTCTCGCCGCGGCGCTCGCCGTACTCGATCGGGATCTCGTGGACGGTGTACCCGCGCGCGAGCGGTCGGATGAGCAGTTCCGCGGACAGTCCGGTGTTCTCGGTCCACTCGATCGCGTCGATCACTTCGCGTCGGTAGGCGCGCATCCCGGTGGTGGTGTCGTGGACGCGCTCGCCGAGCAGGCCGCTCGCGAGGAGGGCGAAGGCGTGGTTGCCGAGCCGGTTGAACGCGGGCATCGTCTCGGCTCCGTAGTAGAGCCGATCGCCGCTCACCACGTCGTCGCCCGCGTTGATGCGAGCGAGGAAATCGGGCAGTCGGTCCATCGGATAGGTGCCGTCGCAGTCGGTCGTCATCACGACAGGTCTCTCGGCCGCCGCTAGCGCTGCTTCCACCGCGACGCCGTAGCCCTGGGGCTCCTGTTCGATGACGCGCGCGCCGTGCTCGCGCGCGATCTCGGGCGTTCGATCGGTCGAGCCGTCCACGCAGACGACCTCGGCCGCCCCGTCCGTGGCGTCGTCGATGGCCGCGAGCACGCCGCCGACGGCGGCCTCCTCATTGTAGGTCCCCATCACGACGCTCACGTCCTCGAAGGTGTACTCCTCGTCTCGCTCGCTGTCCGCATCGGCGATCTCCTGCATCGAACCGGGTTCGGTCCCGGCCCTATTTGACTTTTTAGGTCTGCCAAAAGCGTCGCGAACGGCCGCCGTCAGTCGAGCCGGCGTACGAGTCCGACCGCCGCGAGGAGGAGAGTTGCGGCCACGAGCGCCGCCACGACGCCGAATCCGGGACCGAACGCGCCGCTCGAACCGTCGTCGGTGGTCGCGGTGCTGGCGTTCGTCGCCGTCGGTGCATCGGTTGCGGTGGCGGTGGCCGTTGCCGTCTCGGTCGGCGTCGCGGTGGGCGACGGGGTCGGTGTCGGCGTTGCGGTTTCGGTCGCAGTCGGCGTCGCCGTCTGTGTCGGCGTGGCGGTTCGGGTCGTGGTCGGCGTCGCCGTCGTCACGGTCCCCGTCGTGTTGCCGTCGGTGGTCCCGGTCGTCGTGCCGTTCGTTCCGTTTGGGGTCGGCGTCGGGGTCTGAGTGTACGTCTCGACGCCGCCGCTACAGGTGCCGGGGCTGATCTCCACGGGTTGACTCATGTCGAGCTCGGTGGTCTCGCCCGAACCGGAGCGGAGGATCCAGCGCTCGATCCGGTTGTCCTCGGGTGCGCCGTCCCACTCCTCGAACGGGTAGTTGTTCGATTCCTCGTTGAACTGCACGTCGGCGGTGATCGTGCGGTAGTTCGAGCTTCCGAGCCCGCGGAACGCGGCCCCGTCGGTGCGACCGCCGTTCGAGAACCACTCGATGTGGCTGGTATCGTTGTCGTGCTCGAACACGTCGTCGCGGTTGGTGTAGCTGTCGTCCTCGACGGGCCACTCGCCGTCGGCCGGGAGCCCCGAAAGGTCGGCCGTGGCGACGAACCCGTTCGGTTCGTCGATTGCGTCGTGGAGGAAGACGAGGCTCAGTCCCTCGCTGCCGCGGTAGACGAACAGTTGGCTCGTCTGGTCGATCTGCATGTCGATTGTCCCGAGCGAGCTGTAGTTCGCCCTGTCGTCGAGCGCTTCGTAGTCGTAGAACGCCTCGACCGACTGCGAGCCGTCGCCGAGCGCCGTGACCTCGGTGCACTGGCCGCCCTGTTCGACGATGAACGTGTCCGCGCCGTCCTGGGCCGTCGCCGGCGCGACGGCGAGCACCGAGCCGACGAGAACGACTGCGAGCACGACGCTCGCGATCCGCGACCAAACGCCGACACCGTCCCGCCGGTGCCGTGCTGCATCACCACTCATTGGAGTGCGGTGCTCGATCCGAACGGATATAGATACCGTTCTGCTGCTGCCGAGTATGAGCATCCGTCGAACCGGGTCGGTGGTGGCGTGACCCGTTCAGACCATCCCTTCCGACTCCAAGCGATCCCAGACGCGCTCGCCCTTGTCGGTGATGCCGTACACCCGGCCCTTCTTCTGGTCCTCGCTCACGAGGAGTTCGACCATGTCGCGGTCGTCCTCGCGCAGCCCCCCGAGCGCGCGTGAGACGTGCGCGATGGCGATGTCCTTGTCCCCGGCGATCCGCGACGGGGTCGCCGGGCCCTCGGACAGTCGTTCGAGCACGTCGACCCGGTACTGCGACCGGATCACGTAGCTTACTGTGTCCCAATCCTCCGACATAGCACTCTCCTCGTTGATGGGGCTACTCGTTGGAGGGATATAACGAGTGTGTATCGTTTACCTCGAAATACACGTTTCCGTCGTTAGTATCCGTAACCACTCGACTCGAAACGAGCGACTGTCGGCCGACTCGCGACCGAGAGCGGTCGAACGACGACGCCACGCCGCGGATAGCCAAATTTTTACGAGTCTGCTCGGTAGGGAGTCCAAGCGTGTCTCGTGACTCCCTCTCGGGCAACGACACGACCATCGAACGCTACGACAGCGACGCGTCGGGGCTTCGCGGGCTGCCCGGCGACCTCCTCGTCGTCGTGGTGTATGCGGCAGTCGTCGGGGGGTTGATCGGCGTCGTCGGCGGTCTCCCGACGGTGGTTCGCGTCGTGCTCGGCGTGCCGCTGTTGTTGGTGTTGCCCGGCTACGCGCTGGTGGCGGCGCTGTTCCCGGGTCGGCCGTCCCGCACCGCCGACCGGAGCAGTTCGCTCTCGCGGCTCTCCCAGCGCTTCGACAGCGCGCGCTCGATTCAAGAGCGTGGGATCCGGTGGGGCGAGCGCCTCGCCCTCTCCTTCGGCGTCAGCCTGTTCACCATCCCGCTGCTCGCGCTCGCGCTCGATCTCGCCGCCACGCTGCTCGGCACCGGCTCGCCGTACCGCACCGGGCCGATCGTCGGGGTTTTGGTGGCGTTCATCGTGGTGTTCGCCGTCGTGGGGATCGTTCGTCGACTCAGCCTGCCGCGCTCGGAGCGGTTCTCGGTGCCGGTCGGCTACTGGATCGACGACTTCACCGACGGGCTCTCGGGCTCGCCGGCGGACGTGCTGCTCAACGGCGTGTTGGTCCTCAGCATCCTCGTCGCGGCCGCGAGCATGAGCTACGTGCTCGCGGTGCCGAAAGACGGCGCGACGGGGACCAACGTGGCGCTCCTGAACCAGGCCGGGGGCGAGGGCGGGGACGGGACGCTCGTCGAGTACAACGAGAGCGTCACGCTCACCGCGGGCGAGCCGAGCGAGCCGATCACCCTCGAAGTCGAGAACCACGAGGGCGAGGCGACGAACTACACGGTCGTGGTCCAGCTCCAGCGGCTCGACGACGCCGGCAACGTCGTCGGGCGGAGCGAAGTCAGACGGTTCGAATCGCCGACCGTCCCGGCGAACCGATCGTGGCAGCGCCAACACCGGATCACACCGAGCGTGACCGGCGAGCGCCTCCAGCTCGAATACCTCCTCTACAGGGGCGAACCACCGCAGAACCCCACCGAGCGCAACGCTTACATCTCACCGGCACAGCATCTGTCGGTCGACATCGTCGCCGGTGGCGGGACCGCCGGCGCTGACGGCGGCACGGGCAGCGGCAGTAGCGACACGGGCAACGCAAGCGCCGGCGGTGGCGGCTGAGAGCGCATGTTCCCGTGGGAACACCTCGCGGTCGGCTACCTGTGTTACTCGCTGTTCGCCCACCTCCGGGGTCGGACGCCGAGCGGTCCCGCCACCCTCGCGCTCGCCGTCGGCACGCAGTTCCCCGATCTCGTCGACAAACCGCTGACGTGGACGTTCAACGCGCTGCCTGCCGGCGTGTTCGCTCACTCGCTGTTCGTCGCCGTCCCGCTCGTCGCGCTCGTGATCGCCGTCGCGTCGCGGGTCGATCGAACCGAACCCGCGATCGCGTTCGCGATCGGCTACCTCCTCCACCTGCCCGGCGACGTCGTTCCCGCGGTCGCCCTCGGCAACGACCTCACCTACTGGTTCCTGTTCTGGCCCGCGATGGAGCGACCGGGCGTCGACATCTCGAACCCGATCGTCGGCCCCGGCGGGGGTGCGGGGATCCTGACGAACACTCGGTTCTACTTCCTCAACTATCTCGACGAGCTGGCGACCCCGCGCGGGCTCGTCTTCATCGGGGTCGAACTCCTCGTGCTCGGCGTGGTAATAGGGCTCTGGCTCCGCGACGGCCGGCCCGGAACTCGACTACTCGCCCGCCTCCTCGACCGACGCTCGTCGCGTCACTGATCGTCACTCGTTACTGTCGGAGAAGCTCGCCGCTCCGCCGTCGGTCGCGCCTCAGCGCAATCGGAGGTAGGCTTCGCGCGCGAGTTCCATCGCCGGCCCGGCGCGTTCGGCCTGGTGGTAGGTCAGGAGCTCGGGGTTGAACTTCGCCTTGTACCCATTGAGCCGGCGCGAGTTCGCCCCCACGAGGTCGTAGCCCTCGATGTCGCGCTCGATCGCGTCGCGCATGACGTGCCAGTCGACGAGATCGTTCGCGGGCACGTCGGCGTCGTGTTTCGCGCCGCCCTGCCACCGGTAGATCGTGTCGCCGTCCTCCAGCGTGATCATTCCGCCGACGAACCGACCGTCGACCCGGCAGCCGTACGTCCGCACACAGCCCTCGGGCAGGCGCTCGCGGAGGTCGATCACGAACCCCGGCGTGACGGCGTAGTACTCGTCTTGAGCCTCGTAGCGTCGATTGACCTGGGTGACGATCCGCCGGATCGCGCTCTCGCCACCCTCCTCGATCGTACAGTTCTCTGGGGTTCCGTTCTTCACGTTGCTCCGCGCGTCGCTGCTGAACCCCTTCAGAAGGGCGTCAGCGCCCGGCGTGAGATCGACGCGGTAGGAGTAGTTCGGCGTGGCCTCCAGCCCGTTCCACCCGAGCGGCCGGAGGTCGTCGTATCGGGGGTCGGTGTTGACGTGGACGTAGCGCGGCTCACACGCCCGATCGAGCCACTCGAAACACCCATCGATGAACTTCTCGTGGCGGCGCTCGCGCTTTCGCTGTTTCAACTTCTCGACGTTGCACAGCGCCGGCCCGAGATACGGAACCAGGAGGTCAGGCGGCGGCGAGAACACCGTCGAGATCCCGAGGCGCTCGATCTCGAAAATCGGAAAGATCCCCACGGGTTCCTGTCCCTTGTATCCGACCAGCGGGTGGAGGTCGGCGTTCGCGTGGTCGGCCAGCGTCCTGAGGCTCCCGAGACGGTGAAACGGGTTCGCGTGTGGGGAGCGCTCGACGTGGCGGTTCCAGTCGTCCAGTTCGTCGTCGGCCGCTTTCGTGATTGCGATGCTCATAGGTATCCGAGGTCCGAGAGGCGTTCCTCGACGGCGCGTTCGTCGGTCGCCTCGCGGTCGCGCTCGTCGATCGCGGGGTACGCTCGTTCGCCGGCCGATTCGACCACCGCCAACACGTCGCCGTCCATGTGTTCGCCGCGGGCCAAACCAAGCGATGCGAGCACCGTCGGTGCGACGTCGAAGAGGTGCGCGCCCGCGAGCGAAGCGTCGGTGTCGACCCCTTCACCCGCGGCGGCGATCAGCCCGTCGCGCTTGTGATTGAAGGGTTCGGTCGGCGGGCCGAACGCCGTCTCGCGCACCTGGGTCGAGAGGAACTGATCGAACGCGCGCGGGACGACCACCACGTCGACCCCCCGATCGGCCTCCGGTCCCTCGAAGTACGCCTCGCGCGGCGCGACGTCGTCGAACGCCGGCTCGCCGTCGGGTGTCTCGATCCCCGAAAGGAACGCGATGATCGCCTCGCGCACCGCGTCGTATTCTTCTTGGGGAACGACGCCATCGGGCTCGCGACCCGCGACGTTGAGACGGATCCCGCACTCGATGTGCGAGCGGGCGTAGGCCCGGGAGGCGGGGAAGTCGACCTGTTCGGTGCCGGCGCGGATCATTCCCTTCGGGACGTGACGCACCACGATCTCGGCGAGGCCGAGGCGTTCGAGCACTCGCCCGACGCGCTGGCTCGTGATCCCGACACGTGCGGCCGTTCGCATCGCGCGTTCGAGCGCGCTCGACTCTGCTCCGCTGCCGTCACCGTCGCGCTCGTCGTGCTCGTCCGTCGAGTCGCTGGCGTCGAGGAACTGCTCGTCCCGGATGACGTCCCACGACGGCATTCCGCGCCCGCCGCGGGCGGTCTCGGTGAATCCCGCGTCGCGGAGGAGGGTGTTGAGTCGCACGTCGTAGCCGGTGTACTTCCCGATGCCGTGGTCGCTGGCGATCAGGACAGTCGCGGGATCGCACGCGTCGATGATCGCGCCCACCTGCTCGTCGACCGCCTCGTAGACGGCCCGGACGGCGTCGAGCTCGCCGGGACACTCGTGGAAGACGGTGTCCGTCGCCTGAAACTCCACGAACCCGAAGTCGGGGGCGAACCGGTCTTCGAGATACCGGAAGGCGTCGGCGCGCATCCCGATCGTTTCGCGGTACTCGGCGACCTTCTCGGCGGTCGTGGTCTCGCCCCCGCCGGTGTGACGGGGGTACACTCGATACTCGCCGATCGCCGCGCGAACGTCGTCGAGGAGGTCGGCTGGGTGACAGGTCGGGTCGTCGGGGGCGACGTACCCAGGGACGAGCGCGCCGTCGAACGCTCGGGGTGGGTCGGTGACGGGCACGTTGACGACGACGCTCGACAGTCCCTGGGAGTCGAGGAGCTCCCAGAGCGCGCGTTCCTTGACGTCAGTGGCGTTCACCACGTCCCAGTCGTAGCCGTCGAAGTCGAGGAAACCGAACACGCCGTGTTTGCCCGGGTTCGTGCCGGTGTACAGGGAGGGCCACGCGCTCGCGGTCCACGGCGGGACCTGCGACTCCAGAGACCCGCTCGTACCGCCCTCGAGGACCGCTCGGAGGTTCGGGAGGTCGGCCCCTGCGTCGGCCAGGCGATCGAGCACGGGCTCGCAGGCCGCATCGATCCCGACGAGGAGCGTTTCCGGTCCCGTTCCACGGCTCGGCATACACTACCCATCCTACTCCATCCGTTCTTATGTCCTGCGCTTGCCGCCGTCCCGAGGCCGACACCGTTCGGGACGGAACGCCGGCCGAATCGCGCGTTGCGTCTGCCGGGCGACCGACTAATCCGCTGGAGCCGGTACCATCGCTCATCGATGGCGAACCGATCCTCGGCGTCGCCCGACCGGCCGCCCGAGACGGCCGGCACGACGACGCGCGCACTCCTCGGGGCCGGAATCTTCGGGTTCGGGTTCAGTGGGCTGATCGACGTTCTCGTGCTCCACCACGTCCTCCAGTGGCACCACCTCGTCTCGGCGATCTACCCGATGACCACCCTCGACGGGCTCCGGACCAACGTACTGGCCGACGGCCTGTTCTCGATCGGGATGGTTCTCGTCGCGGGGATCGGCGCTGGTGTGGTGTGGCGGGCCGAACGCCGGACGACCGTGCCGCTCGCGATCCGGCCGCTGGCCGGCGCGGCGGTCGTCGGTCTCGGCGGGTTCGATCTCTTCGACGTCGTGGTGGACCACACGCTGCTCGGCCTCCACCACGCGGTCTCGCAGGGCGGTCGCTACGACCCCCACTGGGCGGTCGTGAGCCTCCTGATCGTGCTCGCTGGCGTCTACGTCTATCGGACCGGAACGCGCGACACGAACGAAACGGCCGGCGAGGGATGAGCCGTGGCGACGCTCGACGACGGAAGGGAGAACGGACCCTTCAGACGATCGATCCAGGGGACGATCTGGGTAGCGTCGCTCCCGATCCCGGGATGGCTGTTCCCGCTTCACGGGTGGTCGACGACAACTCCGGTGCCACACTGGGTGGTGTTGCTCGTCACGGTCCCCTGTCTCTGGCTCGCGATCGGCGGTGGTGTGGTGGCCGTCGAGCGGGTGCTTGGTGCGCTCTTCGATTCGTCGTAGCACGCTCGCGCCGCGACCGTGACTGACGCGTCGGACGGAGCCCACGTCGTTCCACGATCGACGTGGTCGCGAGCGCGAAGTGACATCTGGATTGCGGAAATTTTGACCGCGACCGATAGGAAAACACTATATGCAAGAAACGAGTCCTTATTCGAAATAACGGTGCTCCTGAGACCACGGGAAACGGAACCGCCCCGTCCCCGCCACCACATCCGCCACCGAATGAGCAACCACAGCCCTCACCGGACGCGACGGCGACCGAGCGCGACGACGCTCCCATCTCGGCGCGCCCGATCACCGTGGGCCGTCCGGTGCCCTCCACCGAGCTCCCAGCCGAATCGCCACGGTGTGCGATCGCCGGAAGTCCCACTCCATGACTGACGACGCACACGCAACCACCGGAAGCGAATGTCACGTCGACCCGGGAGCGACGGTCGGCTACGAGCACGCGCCGGACGCCCGGCCCACCCACATCGGCGATCGGGCGACGATCCGCGCCGGCACCATCGTCTACGCCGACGTCGCGATCGGCGACGACTTCACGACGGGTCACAACGCCCTGATCCGCGAGGACACGGCGATCGACGACGACGTTCTCGTCGGCACCGACGTCACGATCGACGGCACCACGACCATCGGCACACACGTCAGCCTGCAAACGGGGGTGTACGTCCCCACCCACACCGAGATCGGGAACCAGGTGTTCGTCGGTCCGCGGGCGGTGCTCACGAACGATCCGTACCCGGTCCGCCGTGAAAGCGATCTCGCCGGCCCCACCCTCGAGGATCACGTCTCGGTCGGGGCGAACGCCACGCTCCTCCCCGGGATCACGGTCGGTCGCGGGTCGTTCGTCGCCGCTGGCGCGGTCGTCGCCGAGAACGTCCCGCCCGAGACGCTCGCGGTCGGCGTCCCCGCCCGCCACGAACCGTTGCCCGACGAGCTCGCCGGGGAGAACGCGATATGATCCCGATCGCCGACCCACAGCTCGGCGAGCGCGCGAAAGCCCGCGTCGGCGAGGTTATCGACAGCGGTCACCTCGCCGATGGTCCCGAAGTCCGGGCGTTCGAGCAGGAATTCGCCGAATTTTGCGGCGCTTCGCACGGCGTGGCGACCACGAACGGCACGACCGCGCTCCACACTGCCATCGAGGCGCTCGGTCTCGGCGAGGGCGACACGGTGGTGACGACACCGTTTTCGATGATCGCCAGCGCGAACACCGTTCGCCTCGCTGGCGCGGAGCCCGTTTTCGCCGACATCGACCCGGAGTCGTTCAATCTCGATCCACACGCCGTCGAGGCGATCGTCCGCGAGCGGGACGTGGACGCGTTGATTCCCGTCCACCTCTACGGCCTCCCCGCAGCGATGGACCACCTGTGTGAGATCGCCGACGAGCACGACCTCCTCCTGATCGAGGACGCCGCCCAGGCCCACGGTGCGGCGATCGACGGCGAGCGCGTCGGGACGTTCGGCGACGCCGCCTGTTTCTCCTTTTATCCGACGAAAAACATGACCACCGGCGAAGGGGGGATGGTGCTCACCGACGACGAGCGGGTTGCGGCGCGTGCGGCGCGGTTCGTCAACCACGGCCGACCGGCGGCGCGGTTGGGCGACGACGCAGGTGGAACCTACGACCACGTCTCGCTCGGCCAGAACTATCGGATGACGAGCGTGCTCGCGGCCATCGGCCGGGTTCAGCTCGACCGACTACCGGAGTACAACGAGGCGAGACGCGCGAACGCTGCGCGATTGACCGGTGAGTTCGCGGGAATCGACGGGATCGAGACGCCGATCGAGCCGGACGGTCGGCGGCACGTCTACCACCAGTACACGATCCGCTCCGACGACCGCGACGCGCTGCGCGCGCATCTCGACGACGAGGGGATCGGGACGGGGATCTACTACCCGACACCGATCCACGAACAGCCCGTCTACGACGGGGTGGAGTGTGACGTGCCGGTCACCGAACGCGCCGCCGGAGCGGTGCTCTCGCTACCGGTACATCCAAACCTCTCGGCGTCGGATCTCGAATCCATCATGACTGCGGTCGGCGAGTTCGAGGAGGTGTCGGATGAGTAGTGTGGAGCCGCTCCGGGTCGGCGTGATCGGGGTCGGCAGCATGGGCCAGAACCACGCACGGGTCTACAGCGAGCTCCCGACCGTCGAACTGGTGGGGATCGCCGACGCCGACGCCGACCGAGCGTGCGACGTCGCGGCGAGGCACGACACGCGCGCGATGGACCGCTGCGATCTGGTCGGGGCCGTGGACGCGATCTCGATCGCCGTGCCGACCGCCCACCACTACGAGGTCGCGCGCGAGTGCATCACGGCGGGCGTTCACGTGCTCGTCGAGAAACCGTTCGTGGCCGAGCCGGCGGAGGGCCACGAGCTCGTCTCGCTCGCCGACGAACACGATGTCACGATCCAGGTGGGACACATCGAGCGGTTCAACCCGGCGATCCGGGCGCTCTCGGACATCCTCGACGGAAGGGAGATCATCGCCGTCGACGCCCGGCGGCTCGGGTCACCGCGCGAACGCGAGATCAAGGACGGCGCGGTGATGGATCTGATGATCCACGACATCGACGTGACGCTCTCGCTCGTGGACGACGACCTCGATCTCGTCAACGCGGTCGGCACGCAGGGCGGTCGCTACGTCGACGCACAGCTGCGCTTCGACGACGGGATCGTGGCCAGCCTGACGGCCAGTCGCGTCACCCAGCGGAAGGTCCGCGAGCTCACGATCACGACCCGTGACTCGTGGATCGTCGTCGACTACATCGATCGATCGATCGAGATCCACCGTCAGTCCGCCGAGCGGTACGAACCGAGCGACGACGCCCGGCACACGAAGTTCCACTCCCAGGTGTGGCGTCGGGGCATCGAGAGCAACGAGGGGATCATCGAACAGCCGATGGTCGGCGGCGGCGAACCGCTGAAGAAGGAGCTCGCGGCGTTCGTCGACTGTGTCGAGACCGGCGACGAGCCGGTCGTGACCGCTGCCGACGGGCTGCGCGCGCTCGAAGTCGCCCGGACGATCGATCGCCTCGCGAGCGAGGGCGTCGTGGAGGTCGACGCGTGAGCCGAACCGCCGGGGTCACGGCGCTCTACGGCAACAACGCGACCGCGGAGCGCCAGCGCGAGGCGTTTCGGGGCGGTGAGGTGCCGGTCGCGGTCTACGGCCTCGGGAAGATGGGACTGCCGCTCGCGGCGGCCTACGCCGAGGTCTGTGGCAACGTCACGGGTGCCGACGCCGACAGCAAGGTGGTGGCGTCGGTCGACGCGGGCGAGTGCCACGTCGGGGGCGAACCGGGCCTCGACGATCTCGTCGCGGATCTGGTCGCGCGGGACGCGCTTTCGGCGACCGACAACCGTAGTGCGGCCGCGACGGCGTCGGTCCACGTCGTGATCGTGCCGACCCGGATCGACGCCGGGAACGCACCCGATCTCTCGATCCTCGAATCCGTGATCGACGACGTCGCACGGGGGCTCGATCCGGGCGATCTCGTCGTCGTCGAATGTACGGTCCCGCCGAAGACCTGCCGGGAGGTCGTCGTCCCTCGGCTGGAGCGCGAGAGCGGTCTCGCGCTCGGCGAGTTCGGCGTCGCGTTCTGCCCCGAGCGCACGTCGAGCGGGCGTGCGCTGGAGGACATCCGCGGGGCGTACCCGAAGATCGTCGGCGGGATCGACGACGAGAGCGCCCGCGCCGCGACGCTGTGCTACGAGGCGATCAACGCGAAGGGCGTCATCGAGGTTTCGGACGCCACGACGGCCGAAGCAGTCAAACTGTTCGAGGGTGTCTATCGCGACGTGAACATCGCGCTCGCCAACGAACTCGCGCGGTTCACCGACGACCTCGCTGTCGACGTCCGCGAGGCGATCGACACCGCGAACACCCAGCCGTTCTGTGACATCCACGATCCCGGACCGGGTGTCGGCGGTCACTGCATCCCCTACTACCCCTACTTCCTGCTCGACGGCCGCGACAGGGATGGACCGCTGCTCGAAACCGCGCGCGCGGTCAACGACGGGATGCCCGATTTCGTCGTCGAGAAGCTCCGCGAGGAGTTCGGGGCCGAGGGATCGGCGCTCGACGGCGCGCGGGTGCTCGTGCTCGGCCTCACCTACCGGCCGGGCGTCGCCGAAACCGCCGCGACGCCGGCGGGCCCGATCGTCGACGGGCTTTCGAGTGCCGGGGCCGAGGTATTGTGCACTGACCCGCTTCTCGACGAGTATGACGAGTTCGATGCGACCCCCGTCGCCGTCGCGGACGTCACCGACCGACCGCTCGACGGGGTCGTGCTGGTGACGCCGCACGAGGCGTTCGAGACGATCGACTGGTCCGCGTTCGAGCGCCGTGGCGACCGTGACGGCCTGGTGGTGATCGACGGGCGCGACAGCCTCGACCTCTCGGGAACGCCACACCGGACATACACCATCGGACGTGGTCGGGATGTATAAGGGCAAGACGGTCGGCGTGGTGGTGCCCGCCCACAACGAGGAGGCGTTCGTCGGGCGCGTGATCGAGACGCTGCCCGGGTTCGTCGATCGGGTGTACGTCGTCGACGACTGCTCGACCGACGGCACGTGGGAGGAGATCCAGCGCTACGCCGAGCGCGCGAACGAGGCACGCACCGAGGACGCGACGCTCGCCGACGGCGGGCTGTACTTCGATCGGGTGGTCGAGCCGATCCGTCACGAGACGAACCAGGGTCGCGGCGGCGCGGTCAAGACCGGCTACCGACGCGCGCTCGCCGAACGGATGGACGTCACCGCGGTGATGGACGCCGACGGCCAGATGAACCCCGACATGTTGAGTCGGATCATCGACCCGATCGTGGCGGGCGATGCGGACTACGCGAAGGGGACGCGACTGCTCCATCGCGACCGTCGGGAGATGTCGGGCTGGCGCTTCTTCGGCAACTCGCTCCTCACGTATCTCACGAAGATATCGAGCGGCTACTGGAAGATGAGCGACCCGCAGAACGGCTACACCGCGATCTCGCGGGAAGCGCTCCAGCGGATCGACATCGACGGACTTTACGACGACTACGGCTTTCTGAACGACGTGCTCTCGACGCTCAACGTCCACCGGCTGCGTGTCGCCGACGTCGCCCATCCGGCGGTGTACGGCGACGAGCAAAGCGGGATCCGGTACTCCTCGTTCGTGCCGAAGCTCTCCGCGCTGCTCGCGCGCAACTTCGTCCGCCGGCTCGTCATGCGGTACGTGGTGCGGGACTTCCACCCGCTCGTCCTCCTCTATTTCTTCGGCGTCGTCGGGACGCTCGCCGGTCTCGCCGGTGGCGTGGTCGCCCCGCTCGCGCTCGTCGGTTCGGGTTCGGCCTTCCTCCGGGGCTCGATCTCGTTACTGCTGGTGATCGTCGGCGGGATCTCGCTCGCCGTGGCGATGACCTACGACCTCCAGACCAACGAGGAACTCGGCGTGCGGGAACACGAGGCCGGCGAGCCCGAGGAACCGGCGCGGCAGTCGGAGGCCGAGCAGTGAGGGTCGTCTCGGTCGTCGGCGCGCGCCCGCAGTTCGTGAAGGCGTTCCCGGTCTCGCGCGCGCTCCGCGAACGCCACGAGGAGATCCTCGTCCACACCGGCCAGCACTACAGCCAGACCATGTCCGACGTGTTCTTCGAGGAGCTCGACATCCCGACACCGGAGTACAACCTCGGGGTCGGGTCGGACTCACAGGGCCAACAGACCGGGGCGATGGTGAGTCGGTTCGGGGAGCTCGTCGAACGCGAATCGCCGGACGTCATCGTGGTCTACGGCGACACCAACTCGACGCTCGCGAGCGCGATCGTGGCCGCGAAGACCGACGCCTGCCTCGCCCACGTCGAGGCCGGCCTCCGGAGCTACAACCGATCGATGCCCGAGGAGATCAACCGCGTGCTCACCGACCACGTTTCGGACCTCCTGTTCGCGCCGACCCAGCGCGGCGTCGAGAACCTCCGGAAGGAGGGGGTCGACGACGGGATGGTCCACCGGACCGGCGACGTGATGTACGACGCGATCCGGTGGGCGCGCACCCGCGCCGCCGAACGCTCGACGGTGCTCGACGAGCACGACCTCGCCGCCGACGAGTACGTGCTCGCGACCGTCCACCGTGCGGGCAACACCGACGATCCCCAGAGGCTAGAGGCCATCATGGCGGCGCTGTGTGACGCCGAGCGCGAGGTCGTCTTCCCCGTCCATCCGCGGACGAGCGAGCGGCTCGACGCCGACGGGCTCCGGGAGACGGTGGCGGAGCAGCTCACGCTGATCGATCCCGTCGGCTACGTCGACTTCGTCCGACTGCTCGACGGGGCCGAGCGCGTCGCCACCGATTCGGGGGGTGTGCAGAAGGAGGCCTTCTTCCTCGATACGCCCTGTGTCACGCTTCGGGACGAGACCGAGTGGGTCGAGACCGTCGACGCGGGCTGGAACACCCTCGTCGGCGCGGACGAGGCCGCCATCGCGCGCGAGCTCGCACGGCCGGTCTCGCTCCCCGCGAAGCCCGAGCTCTACGGCGACGGCGACGCCGCCGAGCGGATCGTCTCGGTCATCGAGAACGACGGGCGCGACGAACGAAGCGGGATCGCGGCGGCGAACAGGGCGACCGATGGCTGAGTTCGCGCTCTGTCTCACCCACGACGTCGATCGGCCGTACAAGACCTACCAGTCGCTCTACTACGCGCTGGTCGAACGCGATCCCGCCCACCTCGCCGCGCTCCGGCCGGGCCACAACCCCTACTGGCAGTTCGAGTCGCTGATGGCGCTCGAAGACGATCTCGGCGTGCGGTCGGCGTTTTACTTCCTCTCGGAGCCGGGCCTCCGCGGACGGCCGTTCGAAGAGTGGCTCCGCCCGCGATCGTGGATCGAACACCTCACCCGGTACGACGTCGAGACGCCCGAACTCGCGAACATCGTCCGCGCGCTCGACGCTGGCGGGTGGGAGGTCGGCCTCCACGGCTCGTTCGACTCGTTCGACGACTGCGACCGCCTCCGCGAGGAGAAAGAAAAAATCGAGCGCGCGCTCGGCCACGAGGTGTCGGGCGGCCGCCAGCACTTCCTCAATCTCGCGCCTGGCGCGGAGACGTGGCGACACCACCGCGCGATCGGGCTCGATTACGACAGCTCGCTCGGATCGAGCACGGAGTACGGCTTCCAGCACGGCTACGACCCGTTCCGGCCGTTCGACGACGAGTTCGTGGTCTTTCCGCTCACGGCGATGGAGACCGCGCTGGTCGAGGAGGGGGATTTCGAAACGGCGTGGGATGCCTGCGAGGAGCTGCTTGCGGAGGCGGCGGCGAACGACGCGGTGATGACGGTGCTCTGGCACCCGCGCCTCGTGAGCGAGGAGTTCCCCGGCTACCGCGAGCTCTACCGCCGGTTGATCGAGCGCGCGCTCGAACTCGGGGCGTGGGTCGGACCGCCTCGCGATCTGTACGAACGCCTCGACGATCCCGAGATCGACGCTATCGAGGTCTGATCGCGGGATCGTCCGCGAAAAGCGGTCTACGGCCAGAGGCCACGCGCTTCCTGGGCCGCCGCGAGCCGCGAGAGCGCGACGATGTAGGCGGCGTCGCGCCACGTCACGCCCCGCTCGTCGACTTGCGTTCGGACGTCCTCGAACGCCGCCAGCATCTCGGCTTCGAGCTCCTCGTTGACCTCCTCCAGCGTCCACGCCCGACGGTTGATGTCCTGGAGCCACTCGAAATAGGAGACCGTGACCCCGCCGGCGTTCGCGAGGATATCGGGGATCACCGGCACACCGCGATCGTCGAGGACCGTATCGGCCGCCGACGTGGTCGGACCGTTCGCGCCCTCGACGACGAGATCGGCCCGGACGTCGCCGGCGTTCGCCTCGGTCAGGACGTTGCCGACCGCCGCCGGGATCAGGACATCGACATCAAGTTTGAGCAGCTTCTCGTTCGGGAGGACGTCGTCGACGCCGGCGGTGACCGCCTCGGGCTCCTCCTCGTGGGTGGGGATCGCGTGGACGTCGAGACCGGCGGGGTCGTGGACGGCTCCGTTCACGTCGCTCACCGCGACGACCGAGGCCCCCCAGTCGTCGAGCTGACGGGCGGCGTTCGCGCCCACGCTGCCGAACCCCTGCACCGCGACCGTGGTCTCGGCCAATGATCGGTCGTAGTACTTGCACACCTCGCGCGCGACGATCGCCACGCTCCGGCCGGGGGCCTCCTCGCGGCCGTAGCTCCCGCCGACGACGGGCGGTTTGCCGGTGACGACGCCCGGCGTGGTCTCGCCCTGCTGCATCGAGTAGACGTCCATGATCCACGCCATCGTCTGGGCGTCGGTGCCCATGTCGGGGGCGGGAATGTCCCGGTTCGGCCCGATCACGTCGCGAATCTCTTGGGCGAACCGCCGGGTGAGGCGTTCGTTCTCGTCGGCGCTCAACTCCTTCGGATCGACCACGATCCCGCCCTTCGCGCCGCCGAACGGGAGGTCGAGCACGGCTGACTTCCACGTCATCCACATCGAGAGTCCCACACACTCGTCGTGGGTCACGCCCGGATGGAAGCGGAGGCCGCCCTTGTACGGCCCACGAACGCTGTCGTGTTGGGCGCGGTACCCAGTGAAGACCTCGACGATACCGTCGTCGCGTTCGAGCGGGATCGAGACCTCGTGGACCGCGTTGGGGTGGGCGAGGCGCTCGACGACGTTCGGATCGATCTCGACGTGCTCGCCCGCGCGGGCGAGCTGGCGACGGGCGGTGTCGAGCGCGGATTCGGTCTCGGCTGCATCGGCGGTCGATACTGCCGAAGAGGCTTCGCCCGGTGTGGAATCCGAACTCATCTCATTCGAGCGGGATCAGCCGGTTGCGCATCTCCCCGCCACAGTCGGGACATTGGCCGGGGTTCGTCGCCGTCAGCACGATCGTGCCACAGTCGAAGCACTCGTACGGCGTCTCGCTATCGGGGCTCTGGTCGACGTCTCGCATCGTCTTCCAGTAGGGACTTCCGGCGGATGACCAGCAGCGTTCAACAACGAACGCCAACTAGATTTGGGGGTTCGTTATTGAACCATCACCGGTGAACTCTTTCGCCCGGTTTCGCCTGGCCAGTCCGCTGTTCGGGGGTCACGCCGTTTCGCGACGCCGCTCAGCCGGCAGTGACGGCGGACGGGACGCTGATATCGTCGAACAGGGTGGTGAACAGCTTGCGCTGGACCGTCCGCGCGTGTCGGTAGAACGCTGGCGGCGAGATCCCGAGGGTCGCCGCGATCTCCTCGCCCGTGCTCTCGCGCGGCGACTCGAAATAGCCGCTGTAGTACGCCGTCCGCAGCACCTCCAGCTGGCGGTCGGTCAGCCGGTCGAGAAAGGCCGCGTGGAGGTCCCGCGACGACGCGCGGTCGAGCGACCGCTTCGACAGGAGGTCGATGTCCGCGAACGTCTCCGTGACGAGACGATCGATCCGACGGACGTCGACGCTGTTCGGCACGTCGACGACGAGCGTCGCGGTCTCGCCGTCGGCCGTGGTGCGCCGGAGGACGGCCCCGTGGTCGGCGAGATCGAGCGCGAGGAACGGCCCCGAGAGTCGGAGCCGGAGCACGCCCGACTCGTCGTCCGCTCCGATCCGCTCGACCTCGTCGATCGACACGAGCTCCCGCGCCGCGGCGACGACGTTCTCGATTGGGGCGTCGGCCACAGTGACGAAGGCGTAGACGCCGTCGGCGGTCCGCTGGACGCCGCCCTGGTACGTCAGGGTACAGTCCGCACGTCGGGCGAGCCTGGCGAACACGAACGCCGAGTCCCGCGTCTCGAACTCCAGACGCGTGTTCGCGGTGGTCAACAGCGCGTTCTTCCGTTCGACCGCGCTCGTCGCCGACGCGATGGTCTCGCCGAGCTCCGCGAGGACGGCCTCTGCGGTTCCGTCGAACGCGTTCGCCGTCCCGGCGTAGACGGTCAACACGCCGTACTCGAACTCGTCGTGCGCCAGCGGCACGCTGAGCACCGACAGGAACTCGCGCGTGAGCGCCGCCGATCGCCACGGTGCCTCCCGGAGTCGGTCGGCCACGTTCGAGACTGTCCGCACCTCCTGGGTGGCCGCCGCCTGGCCTGCCGGCTCCGCCGCCCCCGACGTGTCGACCGAAAACGACACGCTGTCGAGGTAGCCCTGCTCGGCCCCGGCCCACGCCCGCGGCTCCAGCGTCTCGGCGGTCGGGTCGACGTCGCCGATCCACGCGAACGCGAACCGGTCCTCGGCCGTCAGGAGCTCACAGACGGCGCGGTCGATCCCCTCGCGAGTCTCCGCCCGGACGAGTGCGCCGTCGATCTCCCGGATGATCCCGTTGAGTCCGTCGAGCCGCGTGAGCTGGGCGTTCCGGCGCTGGAGTTCGCGCTCCTGCTCGCGGAGCCGACTCTCGCGTTCGACCCGATCGAGGGCGGCCTCGGCGGTGGCCGCGAGCAGGTCGGTGAGTTCCCGGAGAACCTCGTCGAACGCCCCGACCGTCCCGGCGGCGGCGACGAACACGCCGTGTTCGCCGAGCGGGATGTACGCTCCGCTCCGGATCCCGGTCGCCTCGTTCGCGAGCCGGTCGGCGTCGTGAACGTCGTCGAAGAACCGGGCGTCGTCCGCGACGAAGACGTGGCCCGGGATTGTCTCGTCATTAGCCCGCCGCGTCGGCAACGGCCCGTCGAGTCGCTTCATCCCGTTCGAGGCGGCGACCGGTTCGAGCACGTTCTCGTCGGCGTCGAAGAGGTAGACCGCGCTCGCGTCGAGATCGAGCACCGTGGCCGCGTCGTCGACCACGACCTGGCCGATCTCCCGGGCAGTGCCGGCGTACTGGAGTTCCCGCGTCGTCGTGTGGAGCCCGGCCAGCGCCTCCTCGCGTCGCTTTCGCTTGGTGATGTCGCGGCAGCTGTAGAGCAGCGTCCCGCCCTGAATCGACACCTCCCGCACGTTCACCAGCAGGGTGTGCTCGCGGCCCGCCTTGTCGGTCGCCGTACACTCGATGTTCTTCAGCACGCCGTCGGCGGCCAGCTCGTCCCGATCGAACAGGTCCGGCCCGAGGAGACGCTCGATCGTTTCCAAACTATGGATCTCCTCGGCGGTGTAGCCGAAGATGAAGTGGACGTTGGGACAGACGTAGGTGAACGCGCCGTCGTCGTCGGTGATCAACACCGTGTCGGTCATGTTGTTGAGCGTGACCCGGTGGAGCTCCTCGGACTCGCGGAGCTCGCGTTCGAGCGAGACGCGTTCGGTGACGTCGACACCCTCGACGACGACCGAGACGACCGTCCCAGTCTCGTCCCGAACGGGCCGAGCCGAGAGGTCGAGCGTCCGTGGGGTCCCGTCCTCGCGCCCCCTCGTGACGGTCGAGCTGTCGAACCGACCGTCGATGGCGTGTCCGACCGTCCGCTCGACGGTCTCTCTGACTCCGTCCGTCCACCACGGCAGCGTCCAGAACGGTTCCTCGACGACGCTTTCAGTGTCTGTCTCGATCATCCCGCGCGCCGTTTCGTTGGCGCGCCGGAGCGCTCCCTCGGGACCGAGCACCCAGGTCGCGGTCCGATCGTCGTGAAACGTCGCATCGAACTGGCGGGCCCGCTCCCGCCTGGTGTCGGTCCGCTCGGCCGTGCGCACGACCCCGCCGAGTCGCGCGAGGACGTCGTCGATCCGCTCGAAGGGCTCGGAGACAGCGACGTAGTCCGTCACACCGGCGGCGATCGCCTCGCTGGCGACGACTTCCGAACCCGACGCCGTACAGAGCACTACGGGCAGGGTCGCCGATCCCTCGCGGATCGTCCGCAGGAGGTCGAGCCCCGTCCGCCCGTCGAGGGCGTACTCGCTCACGACACACTCGACCGAGCGGTCGTCGAGCACGGAGAGCGCGGCGTCCGCGGTCGCGACCGTCCGAACCGTCGCCCCGGCGCGCGTTCCGAGCGCGTCCGCGAGAGGTGTGGTCCACTCGGCCGTGCCGACGAGAAGGACGTGCGTCCCATCCAGCGTGTCCGCAGCACTCGCCATGTCGCGCGAGTACACGTTCGACCGAGTTCAACGCACCGACGATCGTCGTCACAGCTATCGGGTGGGGTTCCGACGACGACCGGCCGTCGACGATCGCAAAACCGATCGTTCGCAACCCACGGAGCGGAAGGGGTCGGCACACTCGATCGGGCACGAACGAGCGTGGGTCGACGCCACCCCAACGAAACATTTTCTTCGGTCGCCGGAGTGAGACAGATACCGATGACAGACAGCACACGCTCTCTCGCTCCCATCTCATGAACATCGAACGCTTGGATCTCGCGGCGTGGGACGACGGGCTCCCGAAGACGGGTTTCGAGCCGTTTCACACCGCGTCGGCGCTCTCGGTGCTCGACCGCCACGCACCCGGCGATCTCCTCCTCCTGGGTGGTTACCGCGGCGAACAGCTCGTGGGGATGCTCCCGGTGTTCGTCCGGAACGCCGGGCGGGCTCGGGTGCTCTCGTCGCCGCCACCCGGGATGAGCGTGCCACATCTGGGGCCGATCGTGATGCCGACGAGCCCGAAGCAGCGCAAACGCGAGAAGGTCACCCGCGAGTTCACCGAGGGCGTGCTCGACGCGCTCGGCGTCGATGCCCCGACGACGCTGTGTCGGTTCCTGTGTCACACCGACTACCCCGATCCACGTCCGTACCGGTGGGCCGGGCTCTCGGTCGAGCCCTCGTTCACCTACCGACTTCAGGTGGGCGATCGCGCTCCCGAGGACATCATGGGTTCGTTCAGCCGGAGCCTCCGGCGCGAGATCCGGTCGGGCGAGGACCTCGACGTCGAGATCGGGACGGAGGAGATCGACGGTGCCGAGACGGTCTTTCGGGAGACACAGGCCCGATATGCGGAACAGAACGAGGGGTTCGGACCGACGTGGCCCTACGTTCGAGACGTCGTCGCCGATCTCGACGAGCGATCGCGGGTGTACGTCGCGCGCGACCCGGACGGCGAGTACCTCGGCGGCGTCATCACGCTCTTCTCGAACGATGCGGCGTACTACTGGCTCGGCGGCGCGCGCACGACCCACGACGGTGTCAGCATCAACAGCTTACTCCACTGGCGGATCATCCGCGACGTCGCCGAGGACCCGCCGATCGAGTCGGTCACGGAGTACGACCTCGTCGGCGCGAACACCGAGCGGCTCTGCCGGTACAAATCGAAGTTCGGGGCCGACCTCGCCCCGTACTACGTGATCGAGTCCGGCGGCCCCGCGATGGACGCCGCCAAAGGGGCGTATCGGATGGTGAACCAGGCTGTCGATCGGCTCGGCCTGTAGTAGTTTTCTCTCTCGCCGATCGAGAATCAGTTCGTCTCGTCGTTGGTTGGATGGACGGACGAGTGCGTCGGCGTTAGGCCGGCACCACGCACTGCTCGGGCTCGGTGCTGGCCGTCGATCCGGCTGCGTTGACGAGCGTCCCGGCGAGGATCGCCACGCTGGCGACGAAAAACAGCGAGCCGATCGACGACGAGGGGTCGGCGAACAGCAGGTAGAACGGGGCCGCGGCCGACGGGCCGAGTGTCACGATCGCGAGCTGGGAGAGCAACGGGCCACAGCAGCAGCACGCCTGCGGGGCGGCGAGACCGACCGCGCCCGCCGTCGTCGGCGACGCGCCGCCCGCCGCAGTCCCCCACTGGTGGGCGAACATCGCGGCGTTCAGCCCGAGGAGGCCGCCGAGTACGGCAAGCAAGATCAGCGTGCCGACCGACACCATGCCGGCGAACGGGATCGAAGGGGCCCAGACCTCGACCGATGGCCACGTCACTAGCGGCCCGAGGGTCGGCAGCGTCGTGACGAACCCTTCCGTCCACGAGAGCCCCTCGCCGCTGTCGGGGACGACCGTGGCCATCCCCGCCGAGAAGAGGAAGAACACGACCCCGAGCAGTCCGACGGCGACGCCGAACCGGCGCGCCGTCCGGTCGGCGACGACCGCGCTCAACACGCCGCGGGCGTCGCGCCAGAGGACGTACCCGACCGCCACCGGCAGCGAGAGCACGATGAGATGTCCGAGCGGGTTCGTCGGCGTGTAGACACCGAACACCGAGAACCCGGGGTAGGCGACCCAGAGACCGAGGAGGGCACCGAGGCCGGCGTAGCGGGGCCGTCGCGGCCACCGGAGCTGGCCGCCGATCACGCTGCCGAGCATGATCGTCCCACCGAGCAGGAGCAGTAGCGGTTCGTGGATCGAGCGCGGGATCACCGGCTCCGCGGTCAGCCACTCGTACGGCGAGAGCTGGACGACCGCGATCCCACCGACGACCGCGACGGCGAGGCCAACGAGAACGCCGTGAAGTGCGTAGTCCGAAAGCGCTGGCCGCAGTCGGGGCAGATAGACACTGCCGACGGCAATGGCGGCCCCGAGAACGAGCGGGATCAACGCGTACGACTGTGAGAGGTGGACACCGTTGACGTAGATGTGACCGCCGTGAGCCGACGCGAGCGGGACGGTCCCGATGGTTGCAACGAGCGTGATAGCGAGCACGAGAAGACGACGACCGAGGCCGACACCTGCGGACGCCGATCGATATAAATCGCCAGCCACGGTGTGGTTCCGGTCGGTTCGACTGCTCATTGGTGGATCCACGTCCCCCTGGTATATGTGTTCGTTGGAGACGACGCTTCGGCCCCGCCTCGACGCTTCCGCCACAACGGCCCCTACCGAGACGGTCCGGTAGTGATGGCGGCGGTAGCGGTGGTGGCAGCGATAGCGGTGGTGGCAGCGATAGCGGTGGTGGCAGCGATAGCAGTAGTGACGGTAGCGGTGGTGGCAGCGATAGCGGTGGTGGCAGCGATAGCAGTAGTGACGGTAGCGGTGCTGGCGGTGGTGGGCAGACTCGGATTCGACGACCGAACCAGTAGTCGTATGTGGACCTGGAACAACCGCCGTCGAGTCGGTGGATTCGGTCCATCTGATGGCGACGATCTGGGACGAGCGAAGCGGCATCGTGATCCCGCTCGATGCCGACATTAGATACCACTACGCCACCGCTGTGGAGGACATCCAACCCGGCGACGACCTGAAAATCATAGTAACCACGCCGCCACAGATCGCCCGACGGGTACGAAACCGCGTTCATCGATATGCAGCCAGTGAAAATGACGGTCCCGAACTCAGCCACCTCTTGGCTCTCGCACTCATCGGACGCTCGGATCGCTCGCCGTTTCGAACGATCTATACGGTGAACGTCATCGGCGGCATATCGAGGAACGCGGTCTCGTAGCCCTCGTGACGAGCGACTTGTGGGGGGGTCTCGACCGAAAGTCCGAGTTCGTCGCCCGATTCGATACTGTCGACGACCGTTCCGTAGTGGTAGTCGAGTTCGGGATCGAGCGTCGGTTGTAACGGACCGTCGAAGACGGTCCTGCCGTTGCGGCGGAGCGTCCCCGAGAGCGCCATCGCGGGGAGCACCATCCGGTTGTACGGCGTTCGCGCCGAGACTGCGAGGTACGGCCCGCTCGCGTCGATACCTCGTGGTGGCTCGTCGAGCACGGTCGCGAGGAATCGACCGTCGCCGCTGGTCCGTGTGCCGACGATCTCGCCGGGGAGGTCGGCCTTCGGGGGGACAGTCGAGTTCGGGACCATCTCCATTGCCATCGGTTTGGCCGCGTCTCGGCTCCCCTCGCGCTGTCCTTTCGTCCGGGTGTAATCGATCGACTTCTTGTCGGTACGGCTGTACTCGAACTCGATATCGACGCTCGCTGGCTCGGCGAACATCCCGACGAACTCGCCCGTCCGGCGCGTCGACATCCCGCCGACGCTGAGCGTCGCCGTGTAGGTGCCATTCCCTTCGAGTCCGAAGTTCGCGCCGTAGTGAAACCCCATCCGCTGGGACAGCATCGGGTAGATCACTTCCTGAGAGACGATTTCTCCGTCCTGCGTGATCTCGACAGAAAGGCCGGTATCCGGCAGCACAGTGCGGGTTTTCGGCTCCCAGACCGACGCCATCAGATGTACGGAATCGTCCTGCTGGATCGAGACCTTCCGAGTCTCGCTGCCGTTGACGGTCCAGAAGCGGTGGGGATACGAGTACATCACTCCGAACGCGTAGTTGCTCGCGCCGTTCCTGTCCCCGTTCGTCGAGGCGTTCGACGACATCGCGCTCGAATCGTTCATCGCCATTCCGCCCGAGTCGTTCATACTGTCCATCCCGCCCATGTCGCTCATGTTCCCCATTCCGCCCGAGTCGTTCATCGCCATCCCACCCATCCCGCTCATGCCGACCATCTCCATACCCTCGGTGTGGGTCGGATAGTAGACTGCATTGGGGCGGTTTTCGACGAGCGGCGGGTCGCCCCGTCTGACGGAGAACAGGCCGGCACAGCCGGCGAGGGCGACGCTACCCGTCATGCCGGCGGAAGCCCGCAGAAACGTTCGGCGATCCATCGTGCGTCGTATCGGGGCTCCGTGGAAAAACCGGTTCTGGTCCGTCTCTCGAATCCGTGCCGCAGCTTCGACGATCGTACCAGAATTCCTAATCGATAGCGCTCGACAGATCGAATCATGGAGTTCGAACGGCGACGACGGACGTTCCTCCGACTCGCGGGGAGCGCGGCACTCGCCGCGCTCGCCGGTTGCAGTGGCGACGGAGGAACGGATGGAAACGACGACACGACGCAAACGAACGCCGATGGTGCCGCGGGAAACGACACGACGACCGGCGACGAAGCCCGCACGACGACGGCCAGCGGTAGTACCGAAACGGGGACGGCGACCGCGAGAGCACGTCCCGAGACGACGAACGCGACAGCGCCGACCGAAACGACGAATGGGACGAACAGTGGCGGAGCGAACGACAGCGGAACGAACGTCGGTGGAACGAACGACACCGGAACGACGACGAGGGTAGACGACCTGAGTGGTCCCGTTCCGACAGCCTACCGAACGGCGTCGAGTCAGGGCGGAACGGAGCGAAATCGCGACTCACTCCAGTCGAAGGAGGCCGTCGAATACCAGTCACAGCCGAAGGACGGCCAGCAGTGCTCGGGCTGTCTGTTCTATCTCGCAGACAAAAACGGGGACGGACTCGGCGCGTGCAGCGTGGTGGAGGGCTACATCGAGCCGGAGGCGTGGTGTGTGAGCTACAGTCCATACCAGGACGGCTGAAAGCGTCCCTCACACTCCCGCGAGCCGACGTTCGTTTCGAGAGTCGTGCCAGAAATCACTATACGGAACCGCTTGAACGTCCGAACAGCCCCACCCAAGGGGTACTGGAACCCACATGAACTCCCCGAAAGAATCCACGAGCGCTCCGTCGGAGAACACCGATCGTCGTCGATTCATGAAAGCCGCCATCGGGACGGCGGCGACGGCTGCCGCGATTCCGGCCGTCAGTACGACCGCCGCCGCCCACTTCCCGGAGGAGCTCGCTATCGATATCGCTCCGGAACGTGAAGGGAATCGGGTCGAACCGGACGAGAACGGCCGGGTTTCGGTCGCGGTACGGTACACCGAGTTCACGGACGAGAACGGTGAGACGGTCGTGTTCGATCCGACCGACCGCGCCGTCAGATATCGCTTCGGCACTCACGAGATCCTCGGCAACGGCGGCGGTGTTCGGCCGGTCGACGACGGTGCGGTCAGCGACGTCGACGGCGACGGCAACGACGACCTCGTGTTGGAGTTCCCGCTCGACGGCGCGGGCTTCACCGGCGACGAGTCGACGGGAACGCTGTTCTGGGAACGAGACGACTCGGGCGAGCACGGCTACGCCGGGACGGACGATATCGCCCTCCTGGACGACATGGCGATCAGCGACATCGACGTCCTGAACTACGCACTCACGCTCGAACACCTCGAACACGCCTTCTACCGCGATGGCCTGGCATCGAGCGCCGGAACGTTCAGCGAACACGACGTCGAGCGATCGGCGGTCGCGCGGTACTTCGACCGGCCGACGCTTCGGTTCTCGATGTACCAGCAGCTCGAAGACATCCGCGATCACGAGAAAGCCCACGTCGAGAAACTGACACAGACCATCACCGATCTCGGCGGCAACCCCGTCGAGGAGGCCGACTACGCGTTCGACTACGACACGTTCGAGGAGTTCGTCGCGATCGCCGCCCGTCTCGAGGACGTCGGCGTCTCCGCGTACGCCGGGGCGGCACCCCTGCTCTCCGATCCGGATCTCGTGCCCCCCGCGTTGAGCATCCACTCGGTCGAGGCACGGCACGCGAGCTTCCTCGATACGCTGAACCTTCGCCGAGCGGCCCCCGATGCGTTCGATTCCGCCCGCTCGATGGAGCAGGTGCTCCCCATCGCGAAGGAGTTCGTCGCCACGGAGTGAGACGGGCGACGGCGGTTCGGACCGCCTCGGAGACCCCTCCGAAAACGGAACGGCACTCGTCGCAGCCCTCTCGTTCGCTGGATTACGGATCGTCGAGCAGTCTGTCGGCCACCCGCGTGAACCGATCCACCAGGCGCGCCGGCGTCGACGGGTCGGTCTCGTCGAGCAACTGCGTCGTCTCCTTCGGTCGAACGAGCGCGAGCGTGACGTGATTGCGCTCGTCCCGCCGTTTCGCGACCACCGCCTGCTCGACGAGGTGATCGAGATGCCATTCGAGCGTGCTCCGCGCGATGTCGAGCTCGTCGGCCACCCGCTGGGGTCGTGCCGTCCCGTGCTCGGCGAGGACGGTGACGACGTCACTCGCGGTCTCGCGGCACAACAGCGCGAGCGCGCCGCGCTCCCACTCGTCACAGTCGAGCGGGTAGTAGTGGGTCTGGCCGTACAGCTGCTCGTCGACGAGATCCTCGGCCGAAAGCAGTCGCTTGAGGTGGTACTGGACCTGGCCGGGCGCGAGATCGAGCGTGCGGACGAGACCGCTGAAGTGGACGCCGGGGTGGGCGTGAACGTGCCGAGCGATCCGCTTGCGGGTCTCGCTCACGTGCTGCCTCCGCCGGTCGCGGGTTCTGTCGTGCGACCGAAGTACACCGCGGCGATGAGCAGGACGGCCATGACGCCATCGAGCGAGTGCTCCACGAGGTGGTGCGTCCCGGTGGGAAGCAGTTCCCCCATCGCCAACCCGCCGGCGACGGTTTTGGCCAACAGGGTCACGAGCGCCAGCGCGATCAGCAGGTACGATCGCGACCGCCGTTGGGCGAACGCGGCGATCGCGAGGCCGGCGACGATCAGCGACGCTGCCCCCGCGAGGACGAGCACGCCTGGCAGCGCGAGACTGCCCACGGACACGGCGTCGTACCCCATCCCGAGATGTAGTGTGTGAGTCGACATCTGTTTCGTGAACTGACGACCGCAACTCCCACCCCGTCCGAGACGGTGGAGTGTCGTCCCGTTCGCCGAGACGGCAGTCGTCGACGGTTTACTACCGTACGCTTGCCGAGGCGCGTGAATAACGGTTCTGGTGCGATCGCCGAATCCCCCATCACGGACCGCTACCCGGCGACGACGGGTCGGGAGATGATCCAGAGCGACAGCACCGTGTATCCGACCATCAGGATCACGAGCGGGAGGTGGGCCCGTCGCGCGCGCCCGAGCGACCCGTAGCGATCGAGCGCCACGCGGTGGGCGGCCACGACGGCGACGACGTGTCCGACGACGATGAGGAGCACCTGCGATCCCCAGAACGCTTCGAGGGAGAGCCACGCGAGCGGCTCGGCAGGCTCGACCGGCGCGACCGCGATCGACCACCCGATGGCCGCGAGTCGCCCGACGTTCTCGATCACGAACGGGTAGTTGTGTGCGACCTCGTAGGCGGCGGCGATCGGGAGCACCGTCGGCGCGAACGCGAGCGCCGTCTCACGCCACGTCCCGCTCTCGTCGGCCACGAACGCCATCAGCGCGCCGACGCCGACGAACGCCGCGACGAACCCGCCGAGTCCGATCGCGTAGACGAGCACGCTGGTCGTCGGGCCGGATCCGAGCGCGTTCCTGAGTCCGAACAGCACCGTCTGGTACGTCGAGGTGTTCGCGAACCCGTCGAAACTCACCGTGTACACCGTGGCGACGACGAACGCGACGAGAGCGAGATCCCCGACGCACCGCGTACAGCCCGCCCACGGCGGACGGAGCGCGACGGTGTACGCCGACCGCGGCTCCGATGCCGAATCCGATCCCGACCGCGACACCGATCCCGATTTCGGCTCCGTCTCGACGAACCGTATCGGCGCGACCCGACCGAACAGCCGATACAGCACCGACAGCGCGTCGGCGTGTCGGAACCATGCCTCCCCGAACGCCACCCCGCCGAGCACCATCACCGCGGCGTAGCCCGCGACGATGACGGCGGTCGCGGCGGGCGAACGCGGGAGCACCGTCAGGTTCTCGACGATCCCGATGCCGACGACGAACCCGATGAACGCGGGCCAGTGGCCGAGCCACGACGGGTACGCACCGACGGCGGCGATCTCGTGTCCCTCCAGTCGCACCAGGCCGTCGTAGAGCGTCCGCCACGGCGACAGCACTCGCCACGGACTGCCGAGAAGGATCGAGAGGAGACCGACGCCCTTGATCCAGACCGCCCACACGAACACCGTCGCGACGTTCTCGGCCTCGATCTGCGGACCGAGGAGACCGTGGCCGACCGTGACGAGGAATCCGAGGAAGAACACTGCCCGTGTCCCGTAGCGGAGGCCGGCCGCGAACTCGCCTGATATCGAGGAACGAGAACGCCACGTTCGCGCCGTTGAGGCGGTTTCGGCCGTCACACCGAGCCACGCCGCGGTTGCGGCGACCGTGACGCCCGCCCCGCCGAACAGGAGTTCGAGGGGGATCGGCGCGGCGAACCGCGAGTCCGCGACCTGGTGTGCGCCCGCGACGCCAGTGGCGACGAGGAAAGCGAGGGCGAGCCAGACGGTGATCGTCGGTCGACGCCACCTCATGGTGGCTCTCACCGGAGAGCGTCAAAGAACCTGCTGATACGCGTCCCTGGTACGATTCTCGAATCCACCGGGGCGACGGGAGCGTTTATCCTCCGACGGGCGCACACGAGCACAATGCGCGTGCGGACGGCGGTCGCGGCGGTCGTCGTGCTCGTCGGACTCGCCGGCGCGGCGGCGTTCGGTCTCGCTGGCACCGGTGGCGTCGGGAGCGACGGGATCGACGACGGCACGCTCGCCGAACGGTGGGTGAGCGACCCGCAGGCAGCGCTCGAATCCAACCACCACACCCCGGCCGTCGCGTTCGTCGACGGCGAGTCGTTCGTCGCCGTGCCGATCAACAGCCGCCAGGGGAAGACGTGCGTCCTCAGCGTGCTCGACGGGAACGGCTCCGAGCGGTGGCGGCGGACCGTCGCCTCCGAGGCCTGCACCGTTCACTCGGTTTCGGACCCGACGATCGCGGACTTCGACGGCGACGGCGATCGGGAGGTGATCGCGGCGACGAGCACGAAGGAGATCGTCGTCTACGGCCTCCGAAGTGGCCGCGAGGAGTTCCGCCACGATCTCACCTCCTACGGCTACGCGAAACCCCTCGTCGCCGATCTCCTCCCCGCCGAGGGCAACGAAACCGTCGTCACCGACCTCCTCGGCGGGGTGTTCGCGTTCCGGGGGGACGGCTCCGTCGCGTGGCAACGGACGTTCGACGACGCCCGCGTTCGCCAACCGGCCGTCGCGGACTTCGACGCCGACGGCCAGCCGGAGATAGCGATCGGCCAGCTCGACGGGGAGGCGATCGTGCTCGAACGCGACGGTCGCGTCGCGTGGCGGACGTCGCTGCCGAACGCGACGTCGGTCAAGTGGATGGCGACGGGCCAGGCCGACGGCGACGACCCGATCGAGCTGGTGTTCGCGACCTTCTTCGGCGAAGTGATGGCGCTCGACGGGACGAACGGGTCGGTCGAGTGGCGACGGAACCTCAGCGCCCGCGGCGCGACGGTGCATACGCTCGGCGACGGGGACGGCGACGGTCGGCCCGAGGTGTACGTCGGCGCGAGGGACGGCACGCTTCGGAGCCTCGACGCGGCCAACGGCAGCGTCGAATGGACGACCCAGCTCACGGGCGAGACCGTGCTGGCGATGCCGCCGCCGAGCCTCGGCGATCTCGACGGCGACGGCAACCTCGAACTCGTCGCCGTGACCGGCAACGGGCTCGTGAGCGTCGTCGATCCGACGACCGGCGAAACGGTCGACGCCTACGAGCGCGAGGTGCCGATCTGGACGTTCCCACGACTCGCGGATGCCGACGGTGACGGCCGCGACGAGGTGTTCGTGATCTACGGCGACGGCCGGGTGGTCGCGCTCTCGTACCGATCGTAGCCGGCGAGCGAGGTGGCATGATCGGTGGTGTGACTCTCGAATCCGTCCGCCCGACACGAGGGCTTATTCACGCGTGCCCGATACGGACGAGTATGCAGCCCCGGACCGGCCTGGCGGCGGTGCTCGTCGTTGCGGTGCTCGCCGGGACGGCGGTCCTCGGGTTCGGTGCCGTCGCCGACTCGGGCGGGTCGCTCACCGAGCGGTGGGTGAGCACCACGGCCAGCGACACCCGAGCCAACCACCACGCCCCGGCGGCCGGACGGATCGACGGCAGTGGGATGGTCTTCGCCCCGATCAGCGGCGAGGACGACACCGACCAGTGTGCGCTGGTCGCCCAGAACGCATCCGATGGCTCGTCGCGCTGGCGCGAGCCGATCCCGTCGGCGAACTGTACGATCCACGCGGTCGCCGACCCCCTCCTCGCGGACTTCGTCGGCGACGACACACGGGAGGTCATCGCCGCGACGACCGAGCAGGAGGTCGCCGCTTACGATCCACGGACCGGCGAGCTGGTCTTCCAGCACGATCTCACGGACTACGGCTACACCCAGCCCGTGGTCGCCGACCTCACCGGCGACGGGACGAACGAACTCGTCGCGGTCGACGTTCGGGGTACCGTCTCCGTGCTGCGACCGGACGGGACGACGGCGTGGACGGCGACGCTCGACTCGTACACGTGGGGACAGCCGACGGTCGCGGATTTCGACGGGGACAGCGGGAACGAGCTCGTCGTCGGGACCAGCAGCGGGCGGCTCGTGCTGTTCGAGTCGGACGGATCGGTGGTGTGGAACCGGTCGCGCCCGTTCGCGTCGTCGATCACGTGGATGACCACGGGCCAGGCCGACGACGACCGCGCGACGGAGATCGTGACCGCAACCGACGGCGGGCGAGTGGTGGCGATCGACGGCGAGCGTGGCGCGGTCCAGTGGAGGCGCGATCTCGGCGCGTTCGCGGCGGTCCACGCGTTCGGGGACGGCGACGGTGACAACCAGTCCGAGGTGTACGCGGTCGCGAAGGACGGCACACTCAGGAGTCTCGACGCGAGCGACGGCAGCGTCGAGTGGACGACCCAGCTCACGACCGAATCAGTGCAGATGATGCCCCCGCCGAGCCTGGGGGACGTCGACGGCGACGGGAATCGGGAACTGGTCGCCACGACCAACGACGGGATCGTCTCGGTCGTCGATCCCCGATCGGGCGACGTCCTCGCCTCGTACGACCGTGACGTGCCGATCTACGTCCACCCGACGGTGGTCGACACCGACGACGACGGCACTGCGGAGGTGTACGTCGTCTACGGCGACGGCCGGGTGGTCGCGCTCTCGTACGACGACTGAGAAAGCAAGACGGTTCAGCGATCGGCGGATGCGGGCACGTCCCGGGGCGGGCGAGCGGAGAGTTCGCCGCGCGAGAGCCCTGCGACGCCCTCCGGCCCCTCAGGATTCGTGGCGAGATCGACGATCACCTCGGTGAGATTCACAGTGCTCGCGATGTAGTCGTCGCGCTTTTCGGCCCACTCGGCCGGCACCGACTCGTCGTCGAGCAGCGCGCACGCGCGCTCGACCGCGGGGGCGAACTCGCCGATGTTGTAGATCAGGCCCTCGCGTTCGAGCTCGACGAAGTTGCCCATGTCGGCGTCGCCGACGAAGGAGTTCGACCGGATCGCGGGCGTGCCGAGCAGCGCGGCCTCGGTCACCATCGTCTGGGTGTCGGCGACGAGGAGGTGGGCCTCGGCGAGCGCGTCGTGGAGGAGGCCCGGATGGAGGTCGAACGGCCGCGCGTCTACGCCTTCGAACGCCATCGCGTCGCTCTCGTCGGAGACGAACACGGTGGCGTGGTCGGCGAGCCTGGCGACGAGCTCGCGGCGTTCTGACGGACTGATCCCCGAGTGGCTGACGTCGTGATGCGAGCCGAACGCGTTGAACCGGCAGATGACGTACTTCTCGTCCGGACCGACCCCGAGGCGCTCGCGGATGTCGTCGCGGGGCGAGAACACGTCGGGATGGAGGTACGCCGACTCCTTGAACCCGCGAAACCGGTAGTGCTTGGGCCCGAGATCCTTCCCGAACGCGTGGGGGGTGAGGATGCTCTCGGCGAACGGCCGCGAGACCGCGTGATCCAGCGAGGTGGGCTCGGAGTCGAGGAGCAGCGTGACGGGCGTGCGCGTGAGCGCGCCGGCGTGGGCGGCGTACGCCCCCATGCCGAAGATGCGGTCGGGGTCGTACTGTCGCGTGTATCTGAGGATCGTGTAGTAGTGGTGGGGGAGCTGGCGCACCAGCGACCACTTCGTGGTTTCGAGCCGACCGTAGCATCGGTAGGGGAGACTGTGATAGTCGAGCAAGTCCTCGGTCACGCCGTAGTCCCGGGCGAGCAACAGCACGTCGTGACCGCGGTCGTCGAGCGCCGCCGCAGCGTGCTTATACAGATGGACGTGAGCAGGCGTGTTCGTAAAAAACAGATATCTCATGTGTCCGTGCCGACGCGAACGAACGCGGCCCTGGTAAACACACCGGTCCGGTTCGACCACGACGTCCCCACCGCCACCGTCACGCAGTCGATCGGGGCCAGCGACCGGACCGTCCCGGCCCCAGCGACGCCGAACGCCCTGTTCGGTCGTCGGAACGTTCACAAGTATGCAGGGGATAACAAAGCCGCTTCGGGAGAACCTCCCCGGAAGGACGGTTTCGTCGCAGCCACGACGACCGACGGCTGATCGACGAAACGGCTCCCAGTACGAACGCATGACACGCAAACTCTCTACTGTGGTGATGGTCGCGGTGGTACTGCTCTCGACGGTCGGCGGCGTCGTCGCCCTCGGCGGGTCGGCGGTCGCCTTCGAGTCGAACGGGGGATCGACGTACCCCGCGACGACGAACACGAGCACGATCGGGACGGGGCTGTACGCCGTCAGGCCGGACGACGCCGTCGCCGAGGACGGTATCGAGACGATCACGCTCGATGTCGGGCCGGAGGCCAGCGTCGCGAACGTGACCGCCGAAGACGTCTACGTCGCGATCCGTGGCACCACGCGGTACGAGATCGACAACGTCACCGTCTCGTCGAGCGCGGACGGCAGCCAACTCGAGATCACCCTCCCGCGGACCGTCCAGCCGCCGCTCGGAGAGGGGCCGAGCACCGGCTCGGAGGTCGCAGTCAAGTTCCGCAACTTCACGACGCCGAGCGAGCCAGGCACCTACAGCATCGAGGGGAGCGTCTCGACGCCCTCGGGCGAGACCGATGGCCCGGCGTCGGTCTCGTACACCGTCACGCGGCCCGAACTCTCCTTCGCGAACCAGAGCCTCTCGCAGTTCGACGAGCAACAGCAACTCGACCTCACGGCGGCGATCCGCGGCGGCGGCTACGTCGGGCTGTTCACCGTCGCCGAGAACGGCTCCCGTGGGCAGCTCGTCGGTTCGACCAACGTCTCGACCGGCCGCGAGGCGGAGAACTACACCGTCGACGTGAGCGGGAACGTCACCGAGACCCAGGAGCTCGTCGCGGTCGCGTACACCGAATCCGTCGGTCGTTCCGTCGGCATTCGACGGGAACAGACGTTCGATCCGGCGACTGACGACCCGCTCGTGGTCGGCGGCGATCTCGTGAACGCGACGGCGACGATCGCGACGATCGACGTCGACGGCCGGCTCACGGCCGGCGGCGAGTACGACCAGGGCGAACGCCTGTACTTCGACCAGGGCGAGGCGAGCACGGGCTATCAGATCACCAGGATCGAGAGCGGCGAGCTCGGTGCGGCGGCGGATCAGTTCCAGACCGCCGCGAACGGCACGGCGATCGTCGACACCGGGGGGCTCGACGAGGGCCAGTACGCCATCACGCGGGTCGACGACGGCTCGCTCGTGGGTCTCGACGACGACAGCACCACCGGGCCCGGCGACGACAGCTTCGTCGTCACCGGCCAGCAGGTGAACGCGACCACCACCGGAACCACCAACGCAACGACGACCGGAGCCACCAACGCGACGACGACCGCCGGTGGAACCGACACGACCGTCGACGAAACGACCACGGACGACGGGGAGGGGAACGTGACGGAAACGACACCCGAAACATCGATGGAGGAGACGACGGCGAGTGGTGAAGACACGACCGAGGGCGGGGCCGACACCGAAACCAGCGGCGGCGAAACGAACGGTAGCGGCGGTGAAGCGACTGAAGAGGGCGGGCCGGGCTTCACCGTGATCGCCGCGGTGGTGGCGCTGCTCGCGGTCGCGCTGGTCGCGGCCACGCGACGCTAACGGATCCCACGCCGCATTACCCGAACCGGAAGCTACTTTTCACCGGGCGTCGCACCGAGAAACCGAGTATGGTGGGGATAACAAAGCCCTCGACGCGAGCGGTTCCCATCGTCGTGGCTTCCCGCATCGATGTTCCGGCTCCGTCGCCGACGGGACGCCAGCGGACACTACCACCGACAATGACTGAATCCATCACCCATCCATGACGAAGGCAGGACACAGCGCGTTCATGACTGCGATCGTCGTCGTTGCGGCGGTCGCGGCGGTCGCGGTCGGCGGCCCCGCCGCGGTGGCGCTCGAACCCGACACGGCCGCCCCGTACCCACACTCGCCGGGCACGACCGTCCAGGAGTTCCCGGTCTCGGTCGTCGCCGAACGCAACGACGCCGTCGTGCAGAACGGGATGAGTTCGATCACGCTCGACTTCGGGGCCGACAACCGCTTCGACGGGAGCGTCTCGAACGTGAGCACCGACGACGTCGAGATCACGGTCATCGGCGCGAGCAACCAGCGGACGGTCGGTGCGTTCGAGGTCGCCGAGAGCGGCGACGGGACGATCGCGATCAACTTCTCCCAGCGCGTTCGGGTCGCGGCCGGCGACCGGATCCTCGTCGAGGTCGCGGGCATGACCACCCCGAGCACCGACGGCGACTACACGGTGTCGATGTCGACCACCTCGCCCGACGGCACGACCGACGGTCCCGTGTCGGTCGGCTACCGGGTGGCCTCGGCGTCGCTCACCTTCCCGAACCAGACCGCCTCGCAGTTCAACGACACCCAGTCGATCTCGCTGTCGGGCGTGGTGCCGAACGCCGGGTACATCGGCGTGTTCACCGTGGCCGAGAACGGCTCGCGCGGAGAGCTCGTCGGCAGCACCGGCCCGATCATCGCCCAGTACAGCCCGCGGAACTACACCGTGGCGCTCGACGGCAACGTTGCCGAGAGCCAGCGTCTCGAAGCCGTGGTGTTCTACGAGACCAGCGGCGGCAACCAGGGAGCCCGGCTGAACGGGAGCTTCGACCCGAACGAGGACGCGGTGGTGGCCAACAACGGCATGCCCGCGAACGCGACGGGCTACGTCACGACGCTCGACGCCGACGGTCGGCTCATGGCCGGGAGCGAGTACGGTCTCGGCGCGCGGCTGTTCTTCGATCAGGGCGAGCCGAACACGGGCTATCAGGTCCAGGCCGTCGAAAACGGCACGCTCGGCGACGTCGTGACCCAGTTCGAGACGCCGGCCAACGGCTCGGCGGTGATCCCGACGGCCGGGTTCGGGCCGGGCCAGTACGCCATCACGCGGGTCGACGACGGCTCGGTGGTGAGCCTCGACGGCGACAGCACCACCGGTGCCCAGGACGACAGCTTCTTCGTCACCGAGTCGGCCGTCGAGACGACCGAGGCGAGTACCGTCAACGAGACGGCGAACGGCTCCGCCGGAGCGAACGCCACGACCGCCGACGGAACGACCGACCAGGCGACCACCGAGGCGGGGGCGACCCAAGGCACGACCGAGGACGGTGCAGGCGAGACGACTGCTGCCGGTGACGGCGGCGACACCGCCACCGCCGGCAACGAGAGCGGCGGTGGCTCCGGCGACGGCAGCAGCGGGGCGTTCGGCCCCGGCTTCGGCCCGGTCGTCGCGGTGATCGCGTTGCTCGCGGCCGCGCTGATCGCCGCGCGTCGCACGCGATAAGCCCGCCGCTCGGCAGTATCGAACCGCGACCCATTTTTCGACGACGATCGAGAGGGGACACATGCACTCGGGGACGGAAAACACCGGTTTGGCGGGACAGTTGCTCGGCGAGACCCTACGGTACGCGCGCGAGCGCGAGTACACGGGGTGGGACTACGGCGACGGGATGAGCAGCCGGCTCCTCCAGGGCCTTCCCGTCGAGAACAAGTGGGTGAACATCGCGGTTCAGGAGACGATCAAGCGCGCGCCGGTCAACGTCCGACCGCTCTTCCTGGTCGAACAGCGCCGGAACTACAAGGGAACCGCGCTGTTCGCGATGGCGAACCTCGCCGCCGCCCAACTCGATCTCGGCGACGGATCGGACGGCCGAAGTTCGGGGTCGGCGGTCGATTACGTGACGGAGGCCCGCGAGTGCTGCGAGTGGCTGATCGAGCACCGAACACCGGGCTACGCGGGGTTCTGTGGCGCACACCGCCACGAGATCCAACATCTCGACATCAAGGGCCTCCCCGAGTACCCCGACATGGTCTCGACGTCGTACGCGGTTCAGGCGCTGCTCGCCGCGAGCGATGCGGGCCTCGACGCCGACTCCGAATCGGCGTATCCCGCGGTCGTCGAGTCGGTGGCCGACTTCATCGACGAGGATCTCGAATACGAGGAGATCCCCGACGGCGCGCGGATGAAGTACGTCCCGACGTGGTCGTCGGACCACTACACGCTCAACGCGGTCGCGCTCGGCGGCGTGACGCTGCTCGAACTCGCGGCGCGGTTCGACGACCCGACGCATCGCGAGCGCGGCGAGAAACTGCTCGACTACGTGGTCTCGCGCCAGCGCCCCGAGGGCGGGTGGATGTACCGCGACCCGCCCTCCGCGTCACACCTCTCGATGGACAACCACCACAACGGGTTCGTGATCGAATCGCTGCTCCGCCATCGGGAGCTCACCGGCTCCGCCCGCTACGCCGACGCGCTCGACGACGGGCTCGCCTTCTACCGCGACGAGCTGTTCGCCCCCGACGGCGCGCCGAACTGGGACGAGTCGAGCGCCTACCCCCGCGACATCCACGCCGCCGCCCAGGGGATCATCGTGTTCAGCCGGGCGGGCGCGTTCGACGTCGCCGAACGGATCCTCGACTGGACCGTGGGGAGCCTCTACGCGGGCAACGGACGATTCCACTTCCGACGGGAGCGCTTTTACACCAAGCGGATCACCCTGATGCGGTGGTGTGAGGCGTGGATGGCCTACGCGGTGGCGACGTATCTCACCCACCGTGCCGAAGCGGACGAGGGGGAACCCGAGTTCGCCAGTCGGATTCGATAGGTTTGATAAGCGTGCTGCGTGAACGGTGGGTATGATGCCGCCGATGCCAGGTAAACGGACCATAACAAAGCACGCTGGGGCGGTGCTCGGTGAGTAGATCACCATGATCGGTCCTTCTCGTCTCTCTCATTGTGCGACGCGGTCGATCTGCGACGCTGACCGTTCCGGCGCGTCCGCCACGAGGGCGATCCGTGACGAGTCACACGGAACGGGCGGTGGCCGATGAGCGCGGGCGATACGGCCGTCACGATCGTGCTCGGGACGCGCCCCGAGATCATCAAGCTCGCGCCCGTGATCGACGCGTGCGAACGGTACGACGTGGGTTACAGCGTGGTCCACACCGGCCAGCACTACTCCGACGAGCTGGACACGGTCTTTTTCGACCAGCTCGAGCTCCCCACGCCGGAGCACAACCTCGCCATCGGGTCGGGATCGCACAGCGCCCAGACCGGCGCGATGATCAGCGCGATCGAGAGCGTCCTGCTGGACGAAGCGCCCGACGTCGTCCTCGTCCAGGGCGACACCAACTCGGTGCTCGCGGGCTCGGTCGCGGCGAGCAAGCTCGACTGCGAGGTGGGTCACGTCGAGGCCGGCCTCCGGAGCTTCGACCGAAGTATGCCCGAGGAGGTGAACCGCGTCCTCGCCGATCACGCCGCCGACTACCTGTTCGCGCCGACCGACCAGGCGGCCCAGCATCTCCGCCGGGAGGGGATCCCGGTCGAGCGCATCACGGTCACCGGCAACACCATCGTGGACGCGGTGACGTGCTACCGCGACCTCGCGGCCGAGAAGAGCCGGGTGCTCGACGCTCACGACCTTCAGGTGGGAGAGTTCTGTCTGCTGACGGCCCACCGCGCGGAGAACGTCGACGACCCCGAACGGTTCGCCAGCCTCCTCGACGGCGTCGCGCGCTTCGCCGCCGAGTCCGGGCTCGACGCCGTCTACCCGGTCCACCCGCGGGCGCGCGAGCGGATCGAGGCGTTCGAGATCGACGTTCCCGCCGAAATCCAGCTCGTCGAGCCCCAGGACTTCCTCGATTTCCTCCGGCTCGAGAGCACGGCGCGGCTCGCCTTCACCGACTCCGGCGGCGTTCAGGAGGAGGCGTGCATCCTCGGGACGCCCTGCGTGACGCTCCGGGACAACACCGAACGCCCCGAGACGGTCGCGGTCGACGCGAACCGGATCGTCGGCGTCGATCCCGCCGATATCGTCGCCGGCGCGCGCGAGGCGCTCCGTGCCCCGACCGACTGGGAGAACCCGTTCGGCGACGGCCGGAGTGCCGAACGGATCCTCGACGCCGTGGGGATCGGCCAGGCGAAATCGGTCGAGGGGGTGACCGGATGAGTTCGGTCTGTGTCCACGGGCTGGGCTACATCGGCCTGCCGACGGCGGCGGTGCTCGCCGAGGCCGGCCACGACGTCTTCGGGTACGATGTCGATTCGGAACTGTTGAAGGCACTCGAAGCCGGCGAGACGCGGATCGACGAACCCGGACTCGACGACGTCATCGCGGACGCGCTCGATAGTTCGTTATCGGTGACCGACGAAGTCGTCCCGGCGGAGTACCACCTGATCTGCGTGCCGACGCCGCTGGAGGACGACCACGCCGACCTCGCCGCGGTCGAGGCGGCGGGCGAGACCGTCGCAACCGTGCTCCGGGCCGAGGACACCGTGATCCTCGAATCCACCGTACCGCCGCGCACCACGAGCGAGGTGCTCGCGCCCGTGCTCGAACGCTCCGGGCTCCGTGTGGGAGAGTTCTCGCTGGCGTACTCGCCCGAAACCGTGCTTCCCGGGAACGTTCTCACCGAGCTTCGCGAGAACGATCGCGCGATCGGCGGCGTCGACGAGCGCTCGGTCGCGTCGGCGGTCGCGCTGTACGAGTCGTTCGTCGGGGGTGACCTCCGGACGACGACCGATCCCACGCTCGCGGAGTTCGTCAAACTGCTCCAGAACACCTACCGTGACGTGAACATCGCGCTCGCGAACGAGGTGGCGATGATCGCCCACGACTACGGGCTCGACGCGCGCGAGGCGATCGCGCTGGCGAACCACCATCCGCGGGTGAACATCCACCAGCCAGGGCCCGGCGTCGGCGGCCACTGCATCCCGATCGACCCACTGTTCCTCGGTCAGGGCTCGGATCGGCTCGACCTGATCGAGCGCGCCCGCGCGATCAACGACGGGATGGCCGACTACGTCACGGACCTCCTCGAAGCACAGGTGGAGTCTATCGCGGACGCGACGGTGGCGGTGCTCGGCGTGGCGTACAAGGGCAACGTCGCCGACGCGCGCGAGAGCCCCGGTCTCCGGCTCGCCGAAACGCTCCAGCGGCGCGCGCGGGCGGCGCACGCGCCCGGTGCGGAGGGCACCGGTGGAACGGACGCCGACCCGATGATCGACGTCCGGCTCCACGATCCGCACGTGACCGACAGCCACCTCGCGCTGGTGTCGTTGCAGGACGCGCTGTCGGGGGCCGACGCGGCAGTGATCGCCACCGACCACGACGAATATGGAAAGCTCGATCCGAGCGAGGTCGCCGCACAGCTGGACGGGGACACCGTGATCGACGCGAAGGGCATCCTTGACGCCGCTGCGTGGGAGGCGGCGGGCATCACCGTCGTCGAACTATGAGCGGACGTGGTCGCCACGCGAGCGCCGACACGACTGTGCGATCGGCCCCGGCGCGGGTGTGGATCGATCTCGTCAGCCCCTCGCATCCGTTCTTCTTCGACGGGCTCGTCGGCGGGCTGGAGAACGTTTCGGTGACGACAACAGTGCGAGAGAAGACCGAGACCGTCTCGCTCGCCCGCGAGGTCGGGTTCGAGCACCAGGTGGTGGGCCGTGACTTCGACAACGCCTTGGTCCGGAAGTTCGGGATCCCCTTCCGTACGATGCAGCTCGCGGTGAGCGCGCCGTCGTGTGACGTCTCGCTGTCGGCGCGCAACGCGATGTGCGTGCTCGCCTCGCGGGCGCGGGGCACGCCCTCGATCCACTTCACCGACAACGACATCACCGCCCACGTCGACGGGCTGTGGGTCGAGGAGCTGTACAACCGCTTCGAGGCCGCCGCGACCCACAACGTGGTGCCGCGCGCGTTCGCGGCCGAGGAGCTGACCCGGTGGGGCGCGGACCCCGATTCGATCCACACCTACGACGGCTACAAGGAGGACGTCTACGTCGCGGGGTTCGACCCCGATCCCGACTTCCCCGACCGGCTGCCGTTCGCGAGCGGCGAGTACATCGTGGTGCGGCCGGAGGCGCTGACCGCGGCGTACGTCGACGCCGACTCGATCGTGCCCGACCTCCTCGCCGCAGCGAGCGAGCGAGGGATCGGCGTGGTCTATCTCCCGCGCGGGCGCGGCGACGAGAGCTACGCCCGCGAGTACGACGATGACGCGGTGTACGTGCCGAACGGCGCGATGAACGGGCTCCAGCTCGCGTGGCACGCACGGTGTGTGCTCACCGGGTCGGGGACGATGTCCCGGGAGGCGGCGTGCATGGAGAAGCCCGCCGTCTCCTTCTTCCCGAACACGCTGCTCTCGGTCGACCAGGAGCTCGTGGCCGACGGCCGGATCTTCCACTCGCGGGACGCCGGGGCCATCGTCGAGCACATCGCGTCGCTCGACGCCGCCGACGTCGAGCCGGATCGCGAGCGCGCACGCACAGTGAGAGACGAGGTGGTCGAACTGACGAACGACCTGATCCGGTCGGTCCGACGATGATGACCGACACGCGCGACGCCCCGACACCGTACGAGGTCTGTACGACCGCGCTCGACTGGGCACGCGAGCGCGAGTACGCCGGCTGGGACCCTTACGGCGGGCTGAACAGCCCCTACGCGGGACCGTTCGAGCACCACTGGTTCACCCGTCTGGCGTGGATGCACGCGGTGAACACCCTCCCGGTGACGCTCCACCGGCTGCTGTCGATCCCCGAGGAGCGCAACCCGAAGGGGATCGCGCTGTTCGCGCTCGCCCATCTCGACCTGTACGAGGCGACCGGCGACGACGAGCATCTCACGGAGGCCGAGCGGCTGCTCGGCTGGCTCGACGAGCACCGATCGCCGTACTTCGAGACCGCGTGCTGGGGGTACAACTTCGACTGGCAGAACGCGAGGAAGTTCTACCTCCCGGCGTACCGGCCGTCGGTGGTCGTCACGGTCTTTGCTGCCCAGGCGTTCGTGCGTCACCACCGACTCACCGGCGAGGACGAATCGCTCGCGGTCGCGGAGGAGGCCTGTGAGTTCATCCGAACCGAGATCAACACCCGGACGATCGAGGGCCACGAGGCGTACACCTACACCACCGACGACGAGTTCGTGGTCATCAACGTCAACGCGCTCGCCGCGCGGCTGTTCGCGCTGGTCGCGGCCGAAAACGGCGACGACGACCTGATGGGGCGGGCCGACGAGGTGATCGCGTTCGTGCTCTCGGCCCAGGAGGAGAGCGGCGCGTGGCACTACTCGATGCCGGCGGACAGCTCGCCGATCAGCCACGACAACTTCCACACCGGGTTCGTGCTCGAATCCCTCAGAGAGTACCTCGACGCGGGCGGCGATGTCCAGGGGACCGAGGCGGCCTACGAGCGCGGGCTCGCCTTCTACCGCGAGCACCTGTTCGAACCCGACGGTGCGCCGAAGTTCGAACACGACCAGTCCTACCCGCGCGACGCCCACGCCGCCGCCCAGTCGATCCTCACCTTCGTTCGGGACGGCCGCGAGGAGAGCGTCGCGATGGCCGACCAGGTGCTCGACTGGTCGCTCGACAACCTCTTCGACGAGTCGGGTTACTTCTACCGCCAGCAGGGCCGGTTTTTCGACGACACCACGCCGTACATGCGGTGGAGCCAGGCGTGGATGTGCTACGCGATGGCCGCGATGGTCCGTCACCGGAGCCACACCGAGTAGCTCGTCCGACCATCCTCACCGTTCGTCCGCCACTCAGTCCACGAGATAGCCGAGATCCGAGAGCTGCTCCTTCATCGCGTCGGAGAACTCGCCCTCCCGGTTCCCCGAGAAGGCGGGCTGGCCGTCGGTTTCGAGAACGCCATCGAGCGCGTCGTCGAGGCGTGCCTCGACCTCGGGATGCTCCTCGCTCACGTCCTGTGTCTCGTCGGGGAGCCGGAGTAGCTCGGCGCGGTCGTCGCTGCGCTGGTATTTGAACTCCGTCGTGCGGAGCGCGCTGAGGGTCGCAGTGTGGTACGGCGACGGGTCGAACTCCGGGTTCAGCTCCGCGAACCGATCGAGGTTCTTGAGGGCGCGCTTCGCGCCGCGCTGGGTCAGGCTGTGCTCGCGGGTTTCCTCGCGGAGGTCGATCCCGTGGAGTCCTTCAGTTCGTGCGCCAGCGGCGTCGAGCAGCGTCCGCATGACGTCGGCGTGCTGGACGGTCTCGCCGTCGTGGTCGGTGATCGCGTCGGCCCCGTGAACGACCAATGGGACGTGGGTCACGGCGTCGTCGGTGACCACGAGGTGGGCGAGCATCCCCTGCTCGCCGAACAGCTCGCCGTGGTCGGCGGTGATCACGAACACCGTGTCGTCGAGACCCAATCGATCGGCGTGGTCGAACAGGTCGCCGACCAGCTCGTCGGTGTGGGCGATCTCGCCGTCGTAGAGCGCCTGGAGCGCGTCCCACTCGTCCGCCGAGAACGGACAGCCGTCGGCGATGAGCTGGTGGAAGTTGTCGTGGTGGTAGAAGCCGAGGCGCTGGGCGCGGTCGGTGTCCATTGCGAAGTCGTCGGCGTAGCGGTCGAGGAAGCGCTGCGGCGGGTGGTAGGGGTGGTGGGGGTCGCCGTAGTGCGCGTAGAGGAAGAACGGCTCGTCCTCGTCGGCGTACGAGCCGAGCTGCCGTTTCGCGATCTCGTTCATGAGGTAGCTCGTGCCGTGCTTTCTGGTGTCGGTCGTGAACCCGGGGCCGTGTCGCCGGCAGTTGAGAGCGTACTTCGCGAGAATCTTCGGGCCGGCGGCCTCCAACAGCGTGTCCGCGCTCAGCCACGTGAACTCGTCGAACCCGCGGTCGAGGCCGGTCGCGGAGCTCAGGTGGGAGTTCGGCGAGAGGCACGCGGTCCGGTAGCCCTGCTCGGTGAGGCGTTCGGGGATCGTGTCGAGTTCGTCGGGGATGACGTCGTTTTCCATCCCCGCGCCGTGATGTGTGGGGACGGTCCCGGTGAGGATCGACGCGCTCGACGCGAGCGTCCAGACGCCGTGGGTGTGACAGTCCCCGAACGCCCGGCCGTCGCGGGTCCCGGCGATCCGCGCGAGATTCGGCGTGGTGTCGCGCGAGTAGCCGTCGAGCGAGGTGTGATCCATCCGGGTGCTTTCGAGAGTGATCCAGACGATGTTCGGCCGGTCCATACCGATTCCATCCGCCAATCCGGTTTAGGCGTCACGGTCCGTTCCCCCATCGCGCTCTTCGCGGCACTCGTTGAGTCGCTCGCGATCTGGCGCTCGACTCGTTCGGCGTTTCGGCTCGACGACGTGGGTTCGACTCCCGATCGTCGGCGGCCACCGACCACCGCAGCCGATGGCGAGAAGTCGATGGTGATAAAGGGAGCCGGTGCGGTAGAAGGCACAACGACCGCCCGCGCGATCCTCCACAGATGAGCACGCTCACCACCTCCGACACGCCGGCCTTCCGGGGACAGAAGATCGCCCTCGCCGTCGGGTATCTCGCACTCGCCGGGGCCGTGCTGTACGCCTACGGCGCGCCGACCACGGGCTACGAGATCTCGATCTACACCCAGGGAACCCCGATCGGCTACTGGCTCGGGTTCGCGGTCGCGATCACGATCGCGATCGGGGTCACGCTGTACGCGCCCGAGGGGTATCTCAGTCTCGCGGGGCTCGCGCTCGGCGGCGGCGCGCTCCTCTCGCTCGCCGGCCTCCCGATCCTCCGGAACTACTACTTCTACGGGACGGGGGACGCGCTGACACACCTCGGCTGGACGAAGGACCTCTTCGAGGGCGTGTTGAGTGCGTTCGGGCTGTTCTACCCCGGTCTCCACACCACCTCGCTGTTCATGAGCGGCGTCGCTGGCGTGGCCATCCCGCGCTCGATGCTGCTGGTGGTGCTCGCCTACGTCCTCGCGTACATCGTGTTCGTCCCGCTGTGTGTCCGCTCGATGACCAGCCACCGGGGCGCGATGCTGCTCGGCGGGCTCGCGGCCTTCCTCCTCCTCCCGATCAACCACCTCGGGATGAACTACATGACGCCCCACCCGATCACCGACTCCGTCCTGCTGAGCCCGGTCGTGATCTACTTCCTCATCAACTACCTCACGAGCCCGGCGGACGTCTTCGAGAGTCGGTTCCCGATCCCGGCGCTGACAGGGTTGTTCGCGGTCGTGCTGGGGGCCTCGGTGCTCTATCACCCACAGCAGGCCGCGAACCTCATCATCCTCTTCATCACGATCTCGGCCGTGCAGTTCGTCTACCGGTCGGTGCGTCCGGACAGCCGGATCGCCGATCACAAGACGCTCTACGGCCCCACGATGTTCCTCATCGGGTCGTTCATGCTCTGGTCGGTCGGCCGGGGTCGGTACGAGCAGTCGGTCGACGCCGTGCTCCGCGAGCTGCTGAGCTTCCTCAGGGGAGGCACGGGGGCTGGCGGGGCGGTCGCCAGCCGACAGAACTCGCTGACCGAGATCGGCGCGAGCGTCGTCGAGGTGTTCCTCAAACTGTTCTCGGTGAGCGCGATCTTCGCGACGCTCGCCGGCCTGTTGATGCTCACGAGCCTGTTCGGCCGGCTGCGTGACACCCCCGACACCGACGCCCTCGTCCGGTACTTCACCGTGGGCCTCGTGGTGTTGTTCCCCTACTCGCTGGTCTTCTTCGTCGGGAGCGTCTCGAAACTGTTCTTCCGCAACGTCGGGTTCATGATGGTGTTCGCCACCATTTTGGGGTCGATCGCGCTCTACCGGTACGTCTCCGGACTCTCGGAGTTCGTCCCCGAGGTCGGGGTTCGCGGTGCGATCGCGGTCGTGGTCGTGATGATGGTCGCGCTCTCGGCGATCGTCGTGTTCCCCTCGCCGTACATCTACCAGCCGAACCAGCAGGTGACCGAGGGCCAGATCCAGGGCTACGAGTACGCCTTCGACCATCAGGCGGCGGGCGTGGCGATGTACGGGCTGCGCTCGGGCCCGTGGCGGTTCAGCCACGGGGTCGAGGGCGTCGAGGGCAACCCGATCCAGCAGAACCAGCGCGGCATCGCCGAGGCGAACCTCTCGGCGCTCGCCGGTGACAGCGAGGAGGACCGGTACGTCGGCATCACCGACGGGATCCGCCAGCGCGAGAGCGAGGTCTATCGCGGCCTGCGGTACAGCCGCGCGAACATCAGCACGCTCGACACCCAGCCGGGCGTCCACCACGTCCAGTCGAACGGCGAGTTCGACCTCTACTTCGTGCCCGGCGAGCGCACGGTCGCGGCGAACGCGACGGCGAACACGACTGCCGGATGACCGACCTCGCCGAACGGAGCTACAACGCGGTCCGGCGGCCAGCGGGGTTCGAGAACGCGTCCGGCTGCGGGCGAATGAAAACGGTAATGGCGGTCACGCGAGGAGCCTGCACCAGTATGACTCAGCCATGACCGGGGCATTACCGGAACGGGCGTTCGTCCTCGGCCTCGACGGCGTGCCGTTCGACCGGCTGCGCGCGTGGGCCGACGCGGGCGAACTCCCGAACGTCGCGGCGCTGTTCGAGGAGGGGGCCGCGGGCCCGCTCGAGAGCACGCGGCCCGCGAACACCGCCCTCGCGTGGCCCTCGATCGCCACCGGCGTCGGGCCCGGCAAACACGGCGTCTACTCGTTTTACGGGCTCACGCCTGACTACCGACACGAGGTCAACACCAGCGCGGACGTCGACCGGCCGGCGCTGTGGGACCTGCTCTCGCCCGCGATCGTGGCGAACACGCCGATGACCTACCCCGCGAGCGAGATCGACGGCACGATGGTCACCGGGATGATGACGCCCTCGCGCGAGGACGGGTTCACCCACCCGCCCGAACTCGCCAAGGAGATCGAACGCCGGGTCCCCGAGTACGAGATCGGTCTCGACTGGCAGGAGTACGTGGGCAACGACGAGGCGTTCGCCGCCGACCTCGATTCGCTCGTCGATTCGCGCACCGACCTCCTCCACCTGTTGATGGAGACCGACGACTGGCGGCTGTTTTTCTTCACCTACACGGCCCCCGATCGGCTCCAGCACCTGCTGTGGGAGGAGGAGGCCCTCCTCGATCACTACCGCCAGCTCGACGGCGTGATCGGCGACGCCCGCGAGTACGCCGCCGAGAACGACGCGACGCTGTTCGTCGTCTCGGATCACGGGTTCGGGCCGGTTGCGAAGCAGGTCAACATCAACACCCTGTTCGCGCGCGAGGGGTACCTGACGCCGAAAGCGGACACCGCGGCGCGGGGGACGCTCTCGCGGCTCGGCGTGGACAAATCCAGCGTGCTCGGCGCGCTCTCGAAGGTCGGGATCGACGAGCACACCATCGTGGACCGCCTCCCGGAGGCGATCGTCGACGCCGCCGCAACGCAGATCCCCGGCGGCCACGAGCTGTACGACGTGGACTACCGCCGGACGAAGGCCTTCTTCCACGGGTACGGCAACGTCTTCGTCAACGACACCGAGCGCTTCGACGAGGGGATCGTCGCCCCGCGCGACGTCCCGGCGCTCAAAGCCGATCTGACCGAGCTCCTCTCGTCGCTCACCGATCCCGAGACCGGCGACCGAGTGCTCGACGTGTACGACGGTGACGACGAGTTCCCGACCGACGACGGCTCGCCGGATCTCGTGGTCGCGGGCCGGGAGGGCTACCACGTGAAGGGCACGCTCGCCGAGTCGGTGTTCGCCGATCCGGGCGTCCACGTCGCCGAGCACCGGCCCGAGGGGATCCTCCTCGCCGCCGGCCCCGACGTGGAGCCAGGGAGCGCGCCGACCGACGCGAGCGTCGTCGACGTCGCGCCGACGGTGCTCCACAGCGTCGGCGACCCGGTGCCAGCGGACGCTGACGGCCGCGTCCTCGACGAGATCTTCGCTCCCGACTCCCCGACGGCGAAGCGCGAGGTGGCGACCGTCGAGGCCGCGAGCGCCGGCACCGCATCCGCCGCGACCGACGGCGACTTCGGCGACGTCGAGGACCGACTCCGCGGCCTCGGGTACATGGAGTGATCGATGCGCGACACCCAGCTCCTGATCGTCGGCCGCCACGGACCCGGCGGGATCGGCCAGTACATCAGCGAACAGCGCCGCCACCTCGCGGGCGAGATGCGCGTCGATTCGCACAAGAGCGGTGCGTTTTCGACCGACGGGCTTCTCGTATTCGTTCGGTCGGTGCTCACCATCATCTGGTACGCACTCACGTACACCGTGCGATCCCCACCCGACATCGTCCACGTCCACTCCTCACACCGGTTCTCGTTCTATCGCGCGGGCTACTACGCCCTGTTCGCGAGGTACGTCTGGGGCTGTCCCGTCGTGTTCCACGTCCACGGCTCCTCGTTCGACGTGTTCGTCTCGACCGCGTCCTGGCCGGTCCGACGCTATCAGGCGCTGGTGTTCGACGCCGCCGACGAGATCGTGGTGCTCTCGGAGTACTGGAAGGACACGCTCTCCGAGCACACCGACGCCGAGAAGCTCACCGTGATCCCGAACGCGGTCGACGTCGGCGACTACACCCCCGCGTTCGACGGCGGGGCACCACACGTGGTGTCGGTCTCGAACCAGATCCCGCGCAAGGGCGTCGTCGAACTCGCGACCGCGATCGACGATCTCGTGGATCGTGGCCTCGACTTCCGGGTGACGATCGCCGGCAAGGGACCGCTCTCCCGGTACGCCGAGACGCTCGCGGCGACCCACGACGAGGTCGAGTACCTCGGCTACGTCTCGGAGGCGAAGAAACAGCGACTCCTCGGCTCCGGATCGATCTTCGTGCTCCCGGCGTACGCCGAGGGGTTGCCGATCGCGATGCTCGAAGCGATGGCCGCGGGCAACGCCATCGTCGCGACCACCGTCGGCGCGATTCCGGAGGTCATCGGCGAGGACAACGGCCTCCTCGTCGCGCCGCGCGACCCCGACGACCTCGCCGACGCGCTCGCCGAACTCGTCGCCGACCCCGATCGAGTGGCCGCGATGGGCGAACGGAACCGTGCGGCGGCGGTGGAGCGGTACGCGTGGTCGACGGTGACCGAGGAGCTCCTCGCGACGTACGAACAGCATCTCGACGTCGGCGAACGCGCCCGGCCGTAATTTGCCGGCCGCGACGTCCTCGACGACCACAAGAGCGAAGCCGCCTCCCCGAGAGTGTGAGGCATGACCGGCCCACCATCACGAGCGACGCGGGGGAGCGACTGAGCGATGCACGTCTGCTTGCTGCTCGCGGGCACGTTCCCGCCGGACGAACGAACCCGGAGTCACGCTGCTGCGCTCCGCGAGGCGGGTCACACGGTCTCCGTCGTGTGTCGCGGCGGGCCTCGCGAGGCCGAACACGAGACGATCGACCAGATCGACGTGCGACGAGTGTCCGACGAGACGCTGTACGCCGGCGTTCGGGGAACGATCGATGGCGCGCAGTACGCCCTTCGAGCGATCCAGCCCGCGTGGCTGCGCGCCATCGATGCGATCGACGAGGAGCGCGCGATCGACGCCTGCTGCGTGATGGACCTCCGCCTCGTGAGGACCGGGCTGCGGGCCGGTGGAGCCCACGACGTGTCGGTGGTCGCCGACCTGCCCGGAAACGCGCCAGCGCTCGAACGGCGACGCAACCGAGCGGAGGGGTGGGGCGACCGACTCCGAAGTCCTCGAACGCTCGCCCGCCGGCTGTTCCTCTCGCCGTGGCGGCTGGGCCGACTCGAAACCGGGCCGCTCGGCGACGTCGATCGGCTCGTGACGTCCTGCGAGGAGGCCCGCGCACGCTACGTCCGTGAGGTGGGGATCGACCCCGAGCGCGTGGCGGTCGTCCGCGACACCGCCGCGGACCCGAACGCGCCGATCGAGATCGACGACCACGGCCTCGGCTTCGATCCCGACGTGACGTTCGTGGTCACCGCGTTCGTAGGCGAGGGTCCCGATTACGACCTCGAAACGCTCGTCGCGGCGGCCGCGCGGGCGGCGGACGAGGCCGTGAGCCTCCATCTGGTGCTCGTCGGCGACCTCGATCCGGAGACCGCGGACGCCCTCGAAACCCAGGCCCGGCGCGCGGTGGCGGGCGGCCGGCTCACCTTCCGGACGGCGACCGATCCGGACCGCGTTCCCGTGTACGTCGCCGCGAGCGACGTCTGCGTGTTCCCCGCTCGCCCGTCGGCAGTCACCGAGACGGCGATCCCGTCGACGGCCTTCCGCGCGATGGCGATGGGCGTTCCAGTGATCGCGACCGATGTCGGGCCCACGTCGCGGATCGTCCGTCGGACGAACGCCGGACGCGTGGTGCCCGTCGGGGATCACGAGGCGCTCACCGCGGCCCTGGTCGCGCTCGCCGACTCCGACACCGCCGCCGAGTACCGATCGAGCGGGCGACGCGCGGTCGAATCCCGGTATCACCGCGAGCGCGACGCCGCGCGTCTCGCGTCGCTCTACGAGTCGCTCTCGCGGGCCGAACTCGGTAGTGGTGATCTCGTCGGTGATCTCAGAGCGGTCCGTCGAGGAGGTTCGACAGCGCCATGACGTACGAGCCGATCTCGTAGGAGCCTTTGTACATCTGGTCGTCGACGTCGAGCCGGTCGTCGACGGTCAGGAATCGCATCGGGACGCCGACCCCCGAGAGATCGACGAGATCGCCGCGCGAACTGTCGCCGTAGATCCACGACATCGCACGCCGGACCGTGCGATCGTAGTCGCGTTCGCCGCCCGCGCGGTAGTAGTGTGCGACCGCGTTGACGAAGAACGTCTGGTGGCACTCGTAGAGGAAATCCCAGTGGGGCGGCCGGAAACCGAGGCGTTTGGTCGTTCCTCGCCGGACGCGCCGGGGCAGCGAGACGTCCTCCCAGACGAACGCGCCGTCGTCGCGCATCCGGTGCTCGATGGTGTAGTCGAGCACGCGCTCGACGCCGTCGAGGTAGCCCGTCTGGCCGGTGATCTCGGCGGCGCGCGCGAACCCCCAGCAGGCGTACATCTGGTTCTGGTGGCGGCGGGTGGTGTGGTTGTCGAACGCGAACAGTCCCTCGGGAACGAGACGGTCGTTCATCGTCCAGAGGGCGTCCGAGAGGGCGTCGCGGATCTCCGGATCGGGGTCGCGCTCGTAGAGATACGACCAGCCGTAGGCGAGGAGACTGTCCTCGGCGTGGGTGAAGTCGAAGCGTTCGCGCGCGTGTTCGAACAGCCGGCGGGCGATCCGTTCGTTCTCGTCGTCGAAGACGTCGGCGGCGAGCGCGAACGCACAGGTCAGTGGGCCGATGCCGTAGCTCGGCATCTCGTCGAGCGCCCCTCCCTCGATCCGCCCGACGACGTATTCGAGCGCGCGCTCGATCTTCGCGTCGTACGCTTCGGTGGCGAGGGCCGATGTCCGCCACTGCATCGTCCCCATCAGCGCGAACGGGGCGTACCGCCACAGTTCGCGGTCGTCCGGCGTCCACGAGAACGTCGGCTCCCCTGTCTCCCCACCGGTGATCTCGTAATCCAGCGCCCGGAGGAGCTTCCCCTCGCTCTCGTCCCAGAACCCGTTTTCGTCGATCGGCCGGTACAGGCAGTCGAGCGCGCCATCGAGGTGTTCCCGATACTGATGTGGCTCGACCGCGAGCACGAGGTACGACGCGTCGTCCCACCGCTCGCGCGCGGTGAGGACGTCGCTCGCGCGCTCGCCGAGATCGACGAACGGTTCTTGATATCGATCCGGCAGCGTGCTCACCGCCATGTGGGCGTAGTAGGGGTACTGGAAGACGAGTTCGTAGTCCGTGAGTCGCCAGCCCGGCGAGATCACGGAGAGCGCCTCCGCGGGCGTGTAGTACCGGTTGAGCCGCCAGCTGGCGGCGGCGTACGGCGACCGCGGTGTCGGCACCGAGAAGACGAACCGGCCGTCGGGCGCGAGCACTCGATCGACTTCCTCTGTGAGATCGTCGACCGCGAGGAACTTCCAGTCGTACGGGCCGATCGACACCGCGGCGTCGAACGTGCCGGCGTCGAACGGGAGTTGGGGTGATTCGGGGTCGGCGGTGCGGAACGCGTCGGCGGCGTCGCCGAGCACCTGCTCGGCGTACTCGCTCGCGGCGGGCGAGAAGTCCACCCGCGTCACCGATGCGTCGATCCCCTCGGTGACGCCGGCCTCGGAGGCGAGATCGAGCACGCGGTCGTTCGTGCCGAGGAGCTCAAGCGCGCGCCGGCGCTCGGCGGCGCGGAGGGCCTCGACGATCGGGCTGGCCGGCGGCTGGTTCACCCACCGCTTCAGACGTGCGTCGCGGGTCACTGCCGGCGAGTTCCCTTCCGGAGTACATTTAGCTGTTCCTTCGTTGCTCCCGACCATGTGCCCGCCACCCGACGACTCGTCCGCGGAGTCCGATTCGGACGCCCCGCTCGTCTCGGTCGTGATCCCTACCTACTACCGCAACGACCGCCTCGGCGGCGCGATCGAGAGCGTGCTCGATCAGGACCACCCCACCGAGATCATTGTCGTCGACGACTCCGGCGAGAGCCACGCCGCGCCGGTCGTCGCCGAGTACGACGTCACGTACCTCGAACTCGATCGAAATCGGGGATCGAACCCCGCGCGGACGGTGGGTGCGGAGCGCGCTTCTGGGGATTTCGTCCAGTTCCTCGACGACGACGACCGACTTTTACCTACCAAACTCGCCCGCCAGATCGCGCTGCTCGAACACACCGAGGCGGGGGTGGCGTACTGCGGGATGACCTTCGAGGGCGGCCGCACCGTGCTGCCCGATCCCGACGTGCGGGGGGACGTACTCGAACCCGCGCTCGCGTTCGAAATGTCGCCGTGTGTGACCTCCACGATGTTGATCGCGTGCGACGCCCTCGACGCGGTGTTGCCGCTCGCGGAGCGGCCAGGCGGCGACGACCTCGGCATGATGATCGATCTCGCGCGCCGGGCGACCTTCGAGTTCGTCGACGATTCCCTCGTGCGCCGGGGCGTGATCGACGACTCCCGCGGGAAGTCGCCGGGACTGATCCGCGGCCGCCTGGAGATCGTTCGGGAGTACGACGATCTCTACCGGGCGGCCTCGCCCGAGATACGGGCGGACGCGCTCGCCAACACCTACCGGCTGGAGGGCCGGATGCATCTGCGCGATAGCCGTTGGTCGGGCGCGGCCGTCCGGTCGTTCGCGCGGGCGTGCTATCACGCGCCGTCGCTCCGGACGGCAGTTCCGCTGGGCGCGTCGCTGTTCGGCCAACCCGGAATGGACGCGATGCAGCGGGTCTACCGTCTCGTTCGGTAGCCGACCGACGCCCCCTCCACGCTACTCGTCGAGCGACGCGCGCCAGTCCATCGCGGCGTCGCGGGCGCGGCGGGCACCCGCTAGCGCGCGCTGGCCGAGCACCGCGAACCCCATGATGAAGACGCTCTCGGCGGAGGGTTCGTACCCCATCGCGCGGCGCGCGTACCCGAACGCGTGGCGACGCTGGCCGCGTTCGAGCGCGACTCGCGCGCGCGCTCGACACTGCTTCTCGCGGAGCCGGCGCTCGATTTCGGGGTACCGTTCGATCTCGTCGCGGTACTTCCGCCAGATCAGTCCGTTGACCTCGATCCCGTGGGTGAGCTGTTGGGAGATGTTGTCGGTGTGGAAGATGCGTTCGACGAGACGCTCGTCGACCGCCGCAAATTTGTACTCCTTCGCCAGCCGGATGCAGTGATCCCAGTCAACCCCACGGGGAAAGTCGGGATCGAACCCGCCGAGGTCGAAGCACTCCGCGCGGAGCATGTGGCTCGAATGGGGATGGAGGCCGAAGCGCGCGATCACGTCGGGGTAGATGTCGCCCTCGCGATCGGGCCGGTAGACCCGGACGATCTTCTCGCCCTGGCGGACGACTCCGCCGGTGTAGATGACACCATAGTCCTCGCCGAGATCGGCGAAGGCGTCGAGCTGTTTTTCGACCTTCTCGGGATGCCAGCGGTCGTCGTCGTTGAGGACGCAGACGAACTCGCCGTCGGCCACCGCGGCCGCCCGGTTCATCGAGGTCGATATCCCGCGGTTCTCGTCGTTGTGACGGACGCGCACCCGGTCGTCGTCGGCGTAGGTGTCGAGCTCCGCCGCCGTGTCGTCGGTCGAGCCGTCGTTCACCACCACGACCTCGATCTCGTCGTGGGTCTGCTCCAGCACGGTGTCGACGGCTCCGGAGACGTACTCCGCGCGGTTGTACGTCGGGAGGACGGCGCTGACGAGCGTCATTGTCCCCTCCCAGTCCGTCGCCCGGCATAAGCGGCTTCGTTGCGGCGCGGCGGAGGACTGGCTGGCGAGAGTCGGGATTCCCTCACAGCGAGAATCACAGCCGACCACAAGAGCGAAAGCCGAGCGTCGAAAACCTCACTCGTGACGAGCCATCGACCACACACTCCGCCGTCTTCCATCTGACCATGCACATCTGTATGCTCCTCCCGGAGCGGTTCCCGCCGGACGTCCGGGTGGAAAAGGAGGCTGCCACGCTCCGCGCGGCCGGCCACGAGATCACGCTGCTCTGTCGTGGCGGGCCGGCCGAACCCACTTTCGAGCGGATCGACGGGATCGACGTTCAGCGGCTGCCCGTCGACGAGCTGTTCACCGGTCCACGGGGCCTCGTCGACGGCGCACGCTACGTCGCGACCGCCGTCCATCCGGTCTGGCGGCGGGAACTCGAAAAACTCGCCGACGAGGACCTGCCCGGCGGGTCGATCGACGCGATTCACGTCCACGATCTCCCGCTGGTGAAGACCGCGCTCGCGGTGGGCGAGAACCACGACGTGCCGGTGATCGCCGACCTCCACGAGAACTATCCCGAAGCGGTCCGCCAGATCCACCGGATGCGGGGCTGGCGCGAGATTGCGCGCGACCCTGAAGACCTGATCCAGCGGATATTCCTCTCGCCGACCCGACTCAAGCGCCTCGAACGCCACGCGGTCCGGAACGCCGAGCGCACGATCACGGTGTGTGAGGAGGCGCGCGCACACTACCTCCGGGACTGCGGTGCGGCTCCCGAACGGGTGACGATCGTCTCGAACACCGTCGATCTCGACGCGTTCGATCCCGACGCGACCGACTCCCCCACGGATCTCGACTTCGATCCCGACGACTCGTTCGTGATCTCCTACGTGGGAAATTTCACCGAACACCGCGGTCTCGACACGCTGATCGAGGGGGTCGCGCAACTCGCCAAAACCAGATCGGACGCGCAGTTGGTGCTCGTGGGGAAGGGCAACGAGGGCTACGTGACCGGTCTCGAACGCCTCGCGCGCTCGCTCGGGGTTCGGGATCGACTGACGCTCACGGGCTGGGTCGACTTCGACGACGTGCCCGGCTACATCGCCGCGAGCGACGTCTGCGCGGTCCCACACGCCGCAACGGCCCACACCGAGACCACCGTCCCGCACAAGCTCTTCCAGTACATGGCGATGGGCGTCCCGGTGCTGGCGACCGACGTCGCGCCGCTCGCACGGATCGTCTCACGGACGGGCTGTGGCCGCGTCGCGCCCGCCGGCGACGGCGCGGCGATTGGCAGGGCGCTGAACGAGCTCGCCGATCCCGACCGCGCGCGCGAGTGCGGGGAGAACGGTCGACGGGCGGTCGAACACCGGTACAGCTGGGCGCACGACGGCGCGCGTCTCCGTGCGATCTACGACGAGCTGTGATCGCGCCAGGGCTCGATCCACGGGTCGGCTCCCCGCAGTGCTCACTCGTCTGGTTCCCCGTCGGCGACCTCACGCCTGAGCGCGAAGACGCTGTTGTCGGCCGCGTCGACGACCTCCAGCCGGACTTCGTAGACTCCGCCGCTGCCTTCAGGTATCTCGAACGTTCCGTCGCCGACGGTGCTCTGTCCACCCGCGTCGAACCGACGCTGTGCGACGGTCGTGGCCTCGCCGTCGGGGTCGGCGACGATCGTCACCTGGATGCTCGCGAGATCGACGTCGGGATCGGTGACGTTCCACGCGACGGCGAAGCTGGCGTTCCCGCCGGCGGAGCGATCGGTGACGGTGAACGACTCGATCACCGGTGAGCGCCCGGTCGCGGTGGCGGTAGTCGTGTTCGCGCTGGCGGTCGCGTTCGCGGTGGTTCGGTTCGCCGTTCGCGTCGGCGTGCCTGGCGCCGTCGACTCCACCGTCGGTGTCGCCGTCGTCGTGACCGACGTCGGTTGACCTTGCCCCGTCGTGGCCGTTGCGTCGGTCGTCCGACGGTCGCGTGTCGTCTCCCCCGCCGTGTCGGCCAGGCTGCTCGTCTCGCCGGCGGTCGTCGTGCTCGTCGCGTTCCCGGATCCCGATCCGGGCGAGGAATCCCCGCCGAACAGATTCGTCGCCGCCCCGGTCACGAACGGCTGCAGCACGAAGACGGCGAACACGATGATGGCGAGCGAGAGCAACACCGCCGCGGCGATCCGCCTCGTGTCGGTTCCGTCGAGGAGGCCCGCCTCATCGCCGTGATCGGCGGACTCGCCGTTCTCGAAGACGAAGCCGCCGTACTCCTCCTCGCCGCTGTCGTCACCGTCGGGCATCGTATCGTGACTGTTCCATCACTCGGCCGGTTCTTGGTCTTTGCCCATCGTGGGGCCGACCGACCCGACGATGATCGTCCGACCGCCGAGGGGAACGCGAAAGGTCGAAGCGTCGAACTACGGGTACGACCGCTGGAGAACGACCTCGCCGCTCGCGTTCCTGACGGTCATGGTGTCCGCACCGTTCTCCCAGACTTCGTTCTCCTGCCCCCAGTAGAACTCGGTGTCGGTGTCGCTGCCGCTCCCGGTGTACAGCGTGAGTTCCGCGCCCGGTTCGAGCGTCACGCCGTCGGGGAACGTGTACGTCGTTCCGTCGGCGTCCGTCACCGTCCATCCCGAGAGGTCGAGCGGGGCGTCGCCGGTGTTGCCGTAGGTCACGAACTCGTCGTTCAGGTTCGCGGCGTCGTCGCCGCCCGCGTCCGCCTGGAGGGCGACGACCGAGAGCTGACCGGCGCTGTCCGTCCCGTCATCGCCGCCATCGCCACCGTCGTCGCCGCCACCGCCTGTCCCGACGACGAACTGCTTCGCGATCGGGAGCACCTGGTCCATCGAGCGCGCGGTGTTGAACGCGTCGGGCGACGGTCGCTGGAGGTTCAGGAGCTGGAAGTACGTCTGGTGTTCGGCCTCCACCGAATGAATGCTGAGTGCGGCCTTCAGCACGTCCTCGTCGTCGATCATCGGCGCGGCCCCGGCGTAGGCCGACACCCCGACGGCTTCGAGGCGGTCGGCGATCGCGACGAACTCCTCCATCGTCTCATAGGGGAACTCGTATGCGGCGGGCTCGACGGGCGTGCCGCCGAGTTTCTCGATGGTCTCCGTGAGCGCCTCGACGTGGGCTCCCTCGTGATCCCGGACATCCTCGATCTGCTGGTAGGTCGAGTAGCGAAGCGTCGGCCGCGCGAAGTACTGCGCCACCGCCGAGTTCTCGACCTCGCTTTCCGTATGATTCGCGAGGAACTCCTCGTAGAAGGCGTACTCCAGGTGTTCGAGGGTCAACGCGTAGTTCAGGATCTCCACGTCGCTCGGAGTCGTGTTCGCGTCATCGGAGCTGTCGTTGGCCGCACTGCCGATGCCCGAGAGCGCCAGCGTTCCGCCGACGAGCGCCGTCCCACCGAGAAACGCCCGTCGCGAGCGCTGCTCGCCGTCGCCGGTTCGCGTCGCTGGTTCGTCCATGTCTACTGGTTCGCACGGCGACGTTCAAAAACCTATGCCGGAATCTCGCCCGAAACGATCGCCGAGCGAACCGTGACGTCGTGGCCCGTCGCTGTCCTCGATCGGTGCAGTCGCGGCACGCTCGGAGCGTGGGTCGCGGACTCGATCCGGACGCTCGGTTGCAGCCTCACGAGTCGTTCTCTCCCTGGGGAACCAAGATCCCGACCGACACCGTCGGTCGTCGACGCTCCCCCGGTTGGTTCTGGGACGAACGGACCACGGGACGTCAGCGCTGAAGATTTATATGCAAGTGACCGGATGCGTAGCCATGAGCGACACGGACACGTCGCCGGGCGTCACCGTCTCGTCGGACGGCATCACCGTCCGGAAGGCCTACGAAACCGACGAGTTCCCCGTTCCGGCGATCACCTTCGATCTCGCGTCCGAACGCGAGAGCGCAGCGGTGGTTCGCCTCGTGGACGCGGCCCCGAAGGCGTCTCGGCGAACGATCTCGGCTTCAACCCGGACTACGGCGGCGAGCACTGGTCGATCGAGGACGGCTACGCGGTCTTCGAGCGACGGCTCGCTCCGAGCGAGGAGTACCGGACCGTCTACGGCGTCCGCAACGTCGATCTCGATTCCAGCCAGGTCACGGGCGATCCGGTGATCGACGTCACGGCCGTCGACGCGTCCGACGGTGAGGACGACAGCCACGTCGAAACGCCTGGCGGAACGTCGACCGGTGGAACGTCGACGACCTCGACCGGCGGAACGGGCAGCGTCGGCGCGGCGCTCGCGGCGGAGATCCGCGACGGAGATCTCTCGGCGGCGGACCGAGAGCTTCTCGTCGAGGAGTTCGGCCGGAGCGGGAGCGACGAGGCCCGTCTCGCCCACCTCCAGTCGCGGATCAGTGATCTCGAAGCCTACAGCGACGCGCTCGAAGCGTTCATCGACGAGCACGGGACGGGTCGCGAGGTGATCGAGGACGCGTCCGACCGGCTCGACACCATCGAAAGCGAGGTCGACGATCTCGCCGAGCGTACCGAAGACAACGAGACGACCATCGACCGCCTCGGTGAGCGCACCGAGGAGACCGAGACCGACGTCGACCGGCTCGCCGAACGGACGGACGAAACCACGACCCGAATCGACGATCTCGCCGAGCGCACCGACGAGCACGCGACCGACATCGACGCACTCGACAAGGGCATCGCCGACGCGCGGGCCGAAATCGAGGAGACCCAGGCGTGGCTGGACGATCTCCGCGAGGACGTCGAGGAGCTCGACGCGTGGCGCACCCGGATATCGAGCGTCTTCGGTACCGACACCGAGACCGAAGAGGAAGCCTGACGGCTGCGCACGCGCGACGGTCCGAACGGCTATCCCGTCCCTTCGGTCGTGGTTCCGAGCGAACGACCGCGTGGTCCGTCGGTCCTTTAAGTAGTTCTGGCGACAAGACGTAGATACAGACGAGGTATCGTCCAGATACCTTCCCGTGGCCATGCCTGCAGAGCGATGACTTCAGAATGAAGCGACTGTGTCGGCAGCTACTGCTCCCCGATAGCCACGATGGTGTCACCTCACGACGTGGTACTCCTGCACGGATTCGTTGCGTGCTTCGCCGCTGACGACGAGCGTCCTGTTCTTCCTTCGATCGTTGCGGCCACGGCCAGCCCGGGACGAGGTGTGAACTCCCGTCCCAAGACAGTCGAGCGTCCACACACGCATCAACGACGACGTGGCGAGCAGATCGTCGTTTTCCATCGCGGTACGCGCATCATCGATCAAAGGACTACTGGTGTGGCGACCCCGCTCGGTCAAGCGTCTCCTGGGGCTGCGAGTGGACTCGCGTCAAAATAATACTAAATATTCCTGCCAAGTAGGGGGCAACACTACCTCAGTTGATATAGCAGAATATGATTTACTCGTCCGCTGCCGACCATGTTCGTTATCGGTCAAGAATCCGGTATATGTTGTTCTCGTATACATTTCGGACTCGATCGCCCCAGTTGTGGGTGTAGGTGTCGATCACGTCGTCGGCGACGTCGCCGCGGAGGTACTTGACGACACCGCGGTCGCCGGTACGATCCCGGAGGTGTGTCGTGAAGAAGTGCCTGAAGTAGTGGGGAGTGACGTTTTCGGTCGCACCGCCGCCGGACTCGTACCAGCCCATCGTTCGAGCGCGCTTCGAGACGAGCGAGCGCACCATTGGTGGCGTGAGGCGCTCTCCCCAGTCGTCCCTCGTGCTGAGAAACAGCGGTTCAGCGGCCGAAACGGCGTCAGGACGAACGGCAAGCCACCGTTTGAGCATGGCGTGGAGCTCGTCGTCGACTGGAATCATCGTCGCGCGTCGCCGCTTGTTCGAAGCACCCCGTTCCTCACCGTTGACGGCATCCCCCTGACTCACGTCGCTTGCGACGTACATCGACTCGGATCGACCGCTCAACTGACCTCGATCGCCGAGGGGATACGCTGCGTTGAGGTCCTCATCATCGAGCGCGAGGTCCCGCAGATCGAGGTTACAGAGCTCACCCACGCGCATGCCGGTTTTCAGCAGCGTCACGAGTACTGCTTGGTCGAGCGGGTGGTCAACGCTCCCGACGAACCGGCACATCGCCGATAACGGAATGTCCCGTCTCTGAGGGTCCTTCTCGATGGTTTCGTCCATCTCTTCCACCACGAGCGCCATGGGGTTCGATTCGAACGTTTCGACCTGTGTCATGTAGGCGTAGAACCGATGTAGATAGGAAGCGTAGGTCGCTACCGTGCTCTGACTGTGCGTTGCTCTGATCGAGTGGATCCATGCCATGCACTCACGCCGTCCGGCCTCGGCCGGCATGAGTGGGCCACCGGAGCATCGGTCGGGGTCCGCGAGGAACTCCTCGAACCGCCGGAGGACACGCTCGTAGGCCTCGCGCGTGCGCTCCGAACGCCCGTGGTACTCGAGGTCCTGAACGAAATACGCGATCGCATCGTCGGTTGCCTCGGTTGCTTCAGTCGCCATCGGAGTTCTCGATAGTGTACCCTCCGTGACGGCCACTGTACCGGACCTGGTTTTCGCTCTGAAGGCGTTGGAGCGTGGTCTCGAGTCGTTCCTCGATGTTCTCGATAAGCGATTCGACGAGTTCGTCCCACGAGCAGTACCCATCGTCGAGAACGTTGAGCACTCGGCTTTCGAGGCCCTCGACCCCAGGGGCTTCGTCCACAGTATCCATTTGTCCGGCCTCGTCGGAGCTGAAGGTGAAATCACGTCGGCCAGCTTGCACCATGATCTTGATAAACTCGCTCTGACTCATCTCCAGCTCATTCGCGTGTTCTCGCCACTCTTCTTTCTGATACGCTGGAACGTAGGCTTTGACGACTTTCTGATCGGCGTCCGTCTCGCTCGCCATTACGTGAGCAACGATCCGCCCTCGGTATCAATGTTCCCCTGTAGCTCTATAGACGCTCTTAGATCGCAGCCGATGACTACTCTTTTGCCAGCTGAGCCAGCAAAACAGTGTATGAAGTACCCTATGATCGTCCGGGGGTCCTGTATAGCGAGATAAATCTCGATAAGTCATAAATCAAATACGTTGTTCGTGTAGTGTATGGCTAATTCCTCAAAGGGCACTGGTTCAGACTGTCCCTTGAGTATGTGCTCACGAACGGTCGGCTGACCCGGGAACCGTTCGGCGAAAAAATATCGAAGGGTGTACGGCGTGAGACTGTTCAGTTCGGAGTCGTCGTTGGTGAATCCCAGCGATGTAGCCTGTGACTTTACTAAAGCGTGAACGGCCAGCAGAGACAATCTATTTCCCCATGACTGGGTGCTGAGGAACAGTGGGCGGAGTGACCGGTGCGAATCTGGACGAACCATCAACCAGCACTTCAGTATCCAGCATGTTTGGCTGTCGAGTGGAATAATTGTGGTTTCTACTCGCTCTCTTCGGGGTGGGTACGTCTCCTCACCCTCCGCCCGGATTCGAATTGCTGGGAAACCGTCTTCGATCCATTCGGACTCTCCAATACCGTATGCTTCGGAGACATCCGTATCGTTGAGAAAAACATCTCGCAGCTGTAGGTTGCAGAGTTCGCCGACACCGATACCAGTTTTGGCGAGTAGTCCGATGACCGCTCGCTTCAGCGGGTGACGAGTTGTCCGGATCAGCTTGCGAACCTCATCAATTGTCGGTAGCCACCGTTCGTGTTCCGTCTCGGTGTTCGGATCGTATACTTTTTGATCGTGCGAATCATTGTGACATGACCTACAGACCGTTACCAAGTTCGTTCGCTTGTTCGTTCCACCACGCTGAAGTGGTACAACGTGATGTACCTCCAGATTTGCCTGTGCTCCGCAGTTGACGCACTGGCGACCATCCCGGGAGAGGATTTCTTGCCGCAACCGATTCCACTTGCGGATTCCAAACGCTGCCCTGGTTTTGCAGTGTCGGTCAACTCTTCAGCCATCTGTTTACCACTATCTATATGTTAGATAGTATTTGTTTGTGTCGGTACGCCACATACTGACGAACCGCCTTGGATACGTTCGACCGGCAAGAGCGACGACCAAGGGGTTTCGAATAACATGATTTCACTAATTTGGAGATGCATCCTAATATCGTACCATTTGGCCCCCACGACCGACTTCGCGGAGATCTTTATCCTTGCAGATCGCAGGGGTTGGTATGTTCAACGACTGTAGTGGAACCACAGTCGGCGTCTGGATCGGCGATACCGACGACGTCCTCGACGAGTTCGACTCGCCGGCCTCGAAGCGTCACTTCGTCACCCAAGCGATCATGAATCAGGTTCGACGTGAAGTCGAATGACTGTCACCCCCACATCCAGGTGTCCGAAACCCGTCCCGTAAATCTCATGTCGCGATATAGAGTCTGCGATCGATCGGACCCCTGTCTCGGTGTGATCGGTACCACTCCATCGAAAGGGGACGATAGCTAGACGGCCACAGACAGCGAGACTGCGCTATCGGGTACGGCGGTGCTTTCCGAACGACGCGGTCTCGTGGGTCGCTTCGGATCGTCTCCGACTGCCCTCGACTCACCCGGGGAGTTGCCCGGAGAGTCTACTGAGGAGCGGAGCCAGGGTCATCGCCGTTCCGGTCGATCCGTCGATCTCGAATCGGCCACGCAGATACCCCAGTTTGGGGTCGATGTCGCCGGCGAGCAATCCGACGAGCACGTCCGCCTCGCCGGCAATGGTGACGTCGCCGTTCTCGGCCCGACCGGGTCCGCCCGCGATCGTCCCCGCTTCCCCGTCGATTTCGAGGTGGCCCGCCAGCGAGCAGTCCTCGGCCGCGAAGGTGACGGTGGCCACCGTCGAAACGTCGTCGAGGGCGTCCCCTCCCACAGCCTCGCACAGGCCCGTCCAGAGCAGTTCCTGGAGCCGGTCGGCGACCTCGGGGTTCGCCGAGACGAACGCGGCCGTATCGATCTCGGTCAGCCCTCTCACCACGTCCGTCAGCAGCTCCGGGTGCTCGTGCACGAGCGCGTCGGCTCGATCACCGAGGCTCGCGAGCTGGAGGAGCCGCGCTTCCGTCGACTCGCGATCTCGCTCTGGTGAGTCGTCGATCGGTTGGTCGGAGTTCTCGCCGGTCATCGTGTTCTCTCGATCGGCTCGAGTCGATCCCTCGTGATGAGACGTGCGGTATCGACGAGGACGTGTTTTCGATCGGTGATCCATCGACCCGATTCGTCCGGTTCGATCCCCGGACTCGACGCTCGACGATGGGTGACGAAGGTGCCCGGTCGCCTCGCCGAACCAGTCAGACGAGTTTATAATCCAGCCATCAAATTATCGGATCGCCGATACGTTTATTCCCCGCCGGACCGTAGTGTGGCTGATGAGTGATCCCGACGAAGAGAGGCTCGACAGCCTCTCGCCGAGCGCGAAGCTCGTGTTCAAGGTCCTCGAGTACAACGCCTCGCTCACCCAAAAGGAGATCATTCAGCGTTCCCGGCTCTCGGGGCGGACGGTGCGCAACGCGCTCGATCAGCTCGAACGGATCGAGGCCGTCGAGAAGGGGGTCTGTATCCACGACGCGCGCCAGAACCGCTACGAACTCACGACCGCCACCGCACGGCCCGAGGTCGGCCTCGACGACTGAGTTCGCCGGTTCGATCCCCCGAAGCGCCGGAGCGAGGGGAGTGAATCCGGGAATCAGGTCCCGACGTCGATCGCCCGATTGACGACGCTCTCCCCGTACATCTCGGCGAGGTCGTCGTGCTGGTCCGGGCGATTCTCGTAGACGTCCTGGAACAGGCTGACCGGCGTCATCGCGGCCTGGTAGGTCGCCTCGTCCCACATCCGATCGTTGCTGATATCGACCTCGACGCCGTCGATCGCGAGCGTCGCCGAGCGCTCCATCGCGATCGCGCCCGTGCCGGCCTCTCTCGCCGCCTCGAACTCCTCCATCGAGTCCACGATGTCGTCCATGCTCGGGACGTACTCCGCCCTGTCGAGCAGTTCCTCGCGGAGGCCGTCCTCGTCGAGTTCCTGCTCGTCGCCACCGACAGCGAGAACGTAGCTGTCACCGCTTTCGGCGAGTGACAGCCGATCGCCGCCGTAGACCTGCGTGTCGCCTTGCTCGTCGAGTTCGACCTGCTGGGTACCGTCGTCGAGGAGCCAGCTCCCGTCCTCCGGTGGGAGCGGCGATCGGTTCGCCTCGACGACCTGGCCCGGCGTCAGCGACCAGATGCCGAGCATGCCCTTGGCCTGATTGTCGGTCATGCGCTCACGATATCCCTCGACGTCGCGGATGTCGTCGTACGGCCCGTCGACCGCGATCAACCCCGCAGCACTCGCCCCTCGCGAGGTGTTGTGGCGGAGTTCGGGCCACGGCGGCAGATTACCTGTCGGCGTGATCGCCCGCATGTCCTTGGTGTAGTCGACCTCGCCGTCGACCAGCATGAACAGGCGTTCGAGGTTGTTGGTCGGTTTGCCCATCTCCTCGCGCAGCTCGCCCATCGCGAGCTCGGCCGCGCCGCTCTCGATGATGACCGACATCGCGAGGGATCCCTCGTCGAGACCGTGCGCCTCCTCGACGATGGTGAAGAACTCGTCGGCCTTCTTCCAGTCGTCGATCCCCCCGACCTCGGGGATCACGAACCCGTCGAGATGCTCGACGGCCCCGTTCTCGGGGTCGGCGATCTCCAGCATGTGCTGGAACCCCTGGTAGCGGGTGGCTGGGCTGTCGCGGTGCCACACCACCCGTGGATGGACCTCGCCCGGGAACTCCGCACCGTTCTCGGCGAGGACCTCGACGATATTCTCTGCGCCCTCGTCGCGCATCGAGGGCGCGGTGGCGTCCTCGTTGTCCGGCACCCACACGTCGGGGGCCTGCATCCCCCGGAGTCCGCTGGCGCTCCGGATCATCTTCGCGGACTCGTCCTCGCCCTCGACCGCCGTCGGTGAGGTGAAGAACGTCCGCACGAACTTTCGGTCGTGGAGTCGCTCGTCGTGGGTTCGTCCCGTCATCTCGGTCCCTCATCGGAGCGGATCGCGTCGATCCGCGACACGGTTCGTGTTCGGTGTGGTTCGTCGTTCATGATGCGTATCTTCCTTGTTCGATCGGGTACTTCATGGTTCGGTGTGGGTGAAAAATCGCTCCACGGAGTGTCGCGTGAAGCGACGGAACAGCGTTCAGTCGTCGCTTTCGGCGGTCTGGAGCTCCTGGTCGTCGTCCGAGAACCCCTCGGAGCCCTCGATGCGCGAGCGCGCCTCGGGGTCGAAGCGCATCTCGGTGTCCTGGAACTTGTCGACGAACGAGAGCGCGTGGTGGGACTCGGTCTCGTGGCCGATGTAGCGCTCCTCCAGATCGAACTGAGCCTCCTCGCCGTTCTCGGCGAGGTTCTTCATGTCCTCGTAGGCGGCGTGCGCGCCCGAATGGAGCGCGAACAGGGTGATGAACTGGTAGACGTACCCGAGATCGCCCAGCTCCTCGAACGTCAGCGGGTCGTCCTCCGCGGACCACGCGAAGCTCGACGAGTAGTTGAACGCGAGATCGAGATCGGGGTGGGTCTCGTGGATGGTTTCGGCGTACTCCACGGCGTCCTCCCGGCTGGGATCGGGCATCTCGGGCCAGACGATGTCGACGCCGGCATCGGCGTAGAGCCGGCCGCGTTCGAGGTGTTCCTCCCAGTCGCCGTTCGCGGAGCCGTAGGCGTCGGTGCGCGCGATGATCACGGTGTCCTCACACTGCTTCGCGTCGACGGCGGCCTCGAAGCGGGCCTGGGCGTCCTCGCGCGGGACGATCTGCTTGCCCGCGATGTGGCCGCATCGCTTCGGCGTCACCTGATCCTCGATGTGGACCGCGGCAACCCCGACCTTCTCGTACTCGCGCACCGCGCGCCGGACGTTGTGGATTCCCCCATAGCCGGTGTCGCAGTCGGCGATCACGGGGAGGTGGGTCGCCTCGACCATCCGCTTCGCGTTCTCGACCATCTCGGTCATCGTGACCATTTCGAGGTCCGGGAACCCGAACTGACCCAACACCGTGGAGTACCCGCTCATGTAGGCGGCGTCGTGGCCCGCCATCTCCGCGAGCCGGGCGTCGAGGGCGTGGTACATGCCCGGCGCGAACACGTAGTCCTGGGTGTCGAGCATCTCGCGCAGCTCTTCGGCTGCGGGGTTGTCGATGTCCTTCGTGAAGACGTCCGTGTCTCCGATGAGTTCTTCGGGCGTTGGCATTGTGGATTCGTTCTCGTGGGTTGCGTTCGGTTTCGTGGCGTCGAGTGGGCCACGACGGCAACGGCGCTCCTCGTCCGCCAGCAGTCGCTCGCGGTCGGCGTCGTGACCCGAGCGCGCCGTCGCGTCGGCCCGCCGCGCTCGCCGCATCGCCACCCAGGACATCTCACTAAAAAAACTGTTATGGTTGATCATGATAATATTCATTAATCGGTTTGTTCGGGGAGAGGGTGATTAACCGATAATAGTGTAATGAACTGCCGTGGCAGATCGTCGCGCGGCGAGCCGTGGGGGCGGTGGGAACGTCGCTTCGAGGGGTTACAGATCGACGCGGTCGCCGATCTCGACGATTTCGAGCGCGTTCGGGTGCTCGAAGCTCCCGACGTGGTGGTGGAGTGCGGTCGGGTCGGCGGTGAGACCTTTCCACATGTCCCAGTGAGTCGGGAGAAGGCGATCGGTGCGGAGGGCGGCGGCGGTCTCGACGGCCTGGTTCTCGTCGTTGTACCACCGTGTCCGGGTCGGTTCGCGGCTCTCCTTGTCGGGGATCCGACCGACGCTGCCGAACGCGAGCGCCGCGAGATCGATGTCGTACTCCTCGCCGATCCGCTCGAACGCTTCGCTCGGTTTGGTGTCGCCGCCGTGGAAGAACGTCCCAGCAGGATGTTCGATGGCATAGCTCACCGGGTGGGTCGCATCGGGGTCGTGAGCCTCCTCGACGTGGATCGTGAAATCGCCGATCTCCATCGTATCGCCTTCTGTCACCTCGTCGAGTTGCTCGTCGTCGACGTTCCACTCCTCGGTCCAGCGCTCGTCCTCGCGCGCGACCGTGAGGCTGTCGTCGGGCGCGTGAAAGGTTGCACCAGTACCTTCGAGGATCGGAGCCTGCGAGGGGCCGTGGACGTGGTCGGTGTGTTCGTGAGTCGCGAGCATCGCGTCGGCCGCCTCGACGTCGGTCGGATCGAACGGCACCGGGATCATCCTGATCGTGCGGGGCGGATCGCCGAGACCGAGATACGGGTCGACGAACAATGTCGTGTCGCCATCGGTCAACGCGAAGCCGTTACAGCCGAGATACCAGATCGCCACGCCGTCGGGGTCGGCGTCGGCGACCGCTCGTGGCAGCCAGTCGTTCCAATCTGAGTCGACCATCACCGGATGCGCGCGGGCGAACGGCCTAAATCCCTCGAAGCGTCCGGGGCTGGGATCGGCTCCCCGTGGTGAGCGATTCCTCAGTCCGTGGCGAACAGATGTTCGCTGAGCGGATGACCCGGCAGCGGGAGAACGCCGGCCACGATCGCGGGGACGAGCGCTGCCACGTAGACGGCCGGGAACGTCCAGACGAGATGGCCAGCGAGCACGGAAACCGCGACGAAACCACCGATGCCGCCGAGGACGATGACCGTCCACGCCGCGAGTGCAGTCCGACGATTGTGATCCATACCACCCGATTTCGTTTCTCCCATCAAAAAATCCACCAGCTCGGACGGCATCCGCTGGCGAGATTGCTGTGCGGTGCGGTCCTGGCGGATGAAGGGCGAGCGCCCGTTAGGGCGCGAGGGCTTCGGTGGTGCGGTGCGGATTGCGGAGAGCGCCAGCAATCCTGCCGCGAGCGAACGAAGTGAGCGAGCGGGTGTTTTTAGTCCAGGTTTTTGCGAACCCTCTTGCGAGCGACCGGAGGGAGCGAGCAACGGGGGTGAAGTAAAAAAGTGGGGTTTAGTCCTGACAGCACGCGCCGATCCGATCGCCGAAGTCGAAGTCGAGTTCGACCGAAACCGCGTCGCCGATGCGTTCGAGCCGGGCGTCGAGTCGGTTCTGCGCTTCGAGGAACTCCGCCATTGCCGGGATCTCGTGGAGGTCCTGCTGGGCGTTCTGGAGGTTCCGGAGGTCCTCCTCGGTCGCCTCGCCGGTCTGGCGCGCGAGCATGAACTCGTCGCGGAGCCGCTCGAACTCCTGAACCTTCTCCTGGGCCTCGGGGCTTCGTTCCACCTCGGCTTTCGCCTCGGCGAACCGCTCGTACTCGGGCGTGTCGGCGATCGCGCTGCCGAGGTCGCCGGCGAGGTCTTCGGGCCGGCCCGCGGTGGCCATCGGTTCGGCGTCGGCGTCGGTCTCCGCGTCGAGTTCCGGTTCGGTGCTCATCGTCCGTGTTTGGGTCGTGACTCGCTTCAATGTGGCGGTGGCGCGGTCGGCAGTTCAGGCCAGGCGTGGGTCAGGCGAGGCGCGCGTCGACCCACTCGACCACGTCCGCGAGCTCGTCCGGCGCGATCCCGTGGGCGCTCCCGTACTCGTGGGCCTCGACCGCACACCCGAGTTCGCGCAGGCGGTCGGCCGCCGTCTGGGCACGGCTCGACGGGATGATCTGGTCCGCGGTCCCCGATCCCACGAACACCGGCGTGTCCTCGATGCCGTCGGGCTCGGCGTCGGCGTGCGACTCGGCGAGATAGCCGTGGAGCGCGACGACCCACGCGAACCTGTCAGGGGCCTCGATCAGCAGCGAGAGCGACGAGATCGCACCCTGGCTGAACCCCAACAGGCCGATCCGATCTGGATCGAGGTCGTACGCGCGGGTTGTGGCGTCGATCGTCTCGCTCACGAGATCGAGACTCCGGCGGAACTCCTCCATCACGGGCTGGCTCTCGTGGAGATCGCCGTCGGGAACGTCGAGCTCGTACCACGTGTACCCACCCATCAGCGGCTCAGGCGCGCGAAGACTGATGACGTGGAGTTCGTCGGGGAGGCGCTGCGCGACCGGAAGCAGATCCTCCTCGTCGGCACCGCGACCGTGGAGGACGAACACCGCCGGCGCGGGGCCGTCGGTGGCAACGTCCGGTTCGATCGAGACGTGTTCGAGCGGGAGATCGGCAGGCATGAGCGCATGTTAGCGGGCGGGTGGCTTCAATCCCCGAGTGTCAATAGTGTCGTGATCGTCAGCGGTCGACCTCGCCGAGCACGATGTCGAGGCTCGCGAGCGACGCGATCAGGTCGGGGACGTACTCACCCTCGGCCATCTCGGGGAGCGCCTGGAGGTTCGAAAAGCACGGGCTCCGGATCTTGAACCGGGCGGGTTCGTCGGTTCCATCGGAGCGGATGTAGATGCCGAGTTCCCCTTTCGCGGCCTCGACTGCTCGGTAGATCTCCGCACCGTCGTCGGGCCGAAGCGTCCGGGGAACGTTCGACTGGATCTCGCGATCGTCCTCGGGCCAGTCTTCGAGAAGATCGACACACTGCTCGACGATCCGCGCGGATTGTTCGATCTCGCGGAGTCGACAGAGCACGCGGGCGTAGTTGTCGCCCTCCTCGGCGGTCACGACGTCCCAGTCGAGTTCGTCGTAGTAGCCGTAGGGATCGTCGCGCCGGAGGTCGTAATCGACGCCCGAGGCGCGCGCCACGGGTCCGGTGCAGCCGTACTGCTTGGCGGTTTCGCTGTCGAGCACGCCGGTGTCGAGACACCGCATCTGGAATATCTCGTTCGAGGTCAGTAGGTCGTGGTACTCGTCGATCTTCCCCGGGAGTTCGTCGAGGAACGCACGGATCTTCTCGAAGAACGCCGCGCGGGGCTCGGGCAGATCCCACGCCACGCCGCCAAGCCGAAGGTAGTTGAACATCAGGCGCTGGCCCGTGAGATCCTCCAGAATGTTCTGGACGATCTCGCGGTCGCGGATCGCGTACATGAACACGACGGTGAACTCGCCGATGATGTCGAGCGCGAACGTGCCGATCGCGAGCAGATGCGCGAGGATCCGCGACAGCTCGCCGGTCATCGTCCGGATCACCTGGGCGTACTCCGGGACGTCGAGGTCCGCGAGGTTCTCGGCGGTCCGGGCGTAACACCACTCGTTCAGGATCTGGCCGCCGAGGTAGTCCCACCGATCGGGGTAGGGCATGATCTCGTGGCGGTAGGTCCCGCTCTGGCAGAGCTGTTCCTCACACCGGTGGAGGTAGCCCGGATCGGGCTCGACCCCGACCACTTGCTCACCGTCGAGCACCGCCTCGATGTGGAGCACGCCGTGGGTCGCGGGGTGGTGCGGTCCGATGTTGAGGAACATCGTGTCCGAACCCCCACTTTGATGATCGTCTTCGAGCGGGTTGGCGTGTGATTCGAGCGTGACGATCTGGGGTCTGTCCTGGTTGTAATCGAGCCCCATCGGGTGGCCCTGCCACGTCTCGGGCAGCAGGATCCGTCGGAGGTCTGGATGATTTTCGTACTCGATTCCCACCAGGTCGTACGCCTCGCGCTCGTGCCAGTCTGCCGTCCGGTAGATCGGTTCCGCGCTCTGGCTCACCGGATTTTCTCGGGGGGTCGGCACGACGATACTCACCTCGTCGGTCGGATTATCGTACTTTTTCAGGTGGTAGATCGACTCGAATCGATCCTCGTACTCCTCGGCGGTCACGCACGAACAGTGATCGAACCCCGCCTCGTCGCGCAGCACGAACAGCGCGTCCCGAACCTCGTCGGGACGGACCACGAACCCCGGCGCATTGTGGTGGTCGTCGCGGGCGACGGTGTAGGGTGCGAGCAGTTCCGCGAGCGGTTCGTCGGCGGATCGAGCAGGTGCTTCGACGGGTGACTGCGAACTCATGATGTGGGATGCCGGCGCGCTCGGCCGGCTTCTGCCGGCGATTCGGCCCGGTATGTCGAGGACGTTCTGCCTCGCTGGTGAGGGACGTTTATTACTGTCCGTCCGCGACGCCGGACATGAGATATCTCGACGTCCGATTGGGGCAGAGCGAGGACGTCATCCATCCGATGCACGCGTTCGTCGCCGACCGGGAGGGGTACGGCTCGTACCGCCTGCTCCAGTGGAACCCCGCCGTCGGCGAGACCAACACCATGATTTTCTCGGTCGAGGGGGATCCAGATCCGTACGCGGCGGCGCTCGAAACCGTCGAGACCGCACTGGAGTTCGAGATCGTTCCGGGCGAGGGGGAGACGTTCTACGTCTACGTCCGCGAACGACTCGACGCCGAGGCACGCCAGTTGACCGACGCGTTCACCCACGGCAACCTCGTCGTGATGCCGCCGCTCGAATACCGCAGCGACCGCACCATCGATCTCACCGTCGTCGGGAGCGCCGACGCCCTCCAGACCGCGATCGACGAGGCCCCGTCGGGCGTCGACGCCGAGATCCGGAGCGTCGGCAGCTACGACGCCGGGACGATCGAGACCGCGAGCGCGCTGAGCGACCGTCAGGCGGAAGCGGCGACGACAGCGATCGATCTCGGTTATTACGAGGCTCCCCGTGAGGCCACGGTCGCCGACGTGGCCGACCGGCTGGACTGCGCACCGGGGACTGCCGCCGAGCACCTCCGGAAGGCCGAAGCCACGCTCGTCGGCCGCGCCGTCGAGGGGTTGGGTGGTGATCGCGACGTGTGAGAGCAACGGAACGCTATCACTTCGCTGCGCTCGTGACGAGCCTCGGACTCACTCGCGGTGCTCGTTCGTCCGAAACCCCGAGACTAAACGTTACGACGCGTAAGACCACTCAATGAGCCACCAGTCGGATACCTCTGCGGGCGATCTCACGCGAACGGGGATGGCGCTCAAACACGATCGGGAGTGGGACTACGAGTTGGAACGGATCGTCGAAGCAGTCGAGGAGCGCGATGCCGAGAAGGTCGGCCTCCAGTTCCCCGAAGGGCTGAAACGCCGCGGCCCGGCCGTGACCGACGACCTCCGCGCGCTCCTGCCAGACGACGTGCGGGTGCTGCTCTCGGGTCAGCCGTGCTACGGAGCCTGCGACCTCGACACCTACATGATGCGCCGCACGGACGTGTTCGTTCACTTCGGCCACTCCCCGATGAAGGAGTCGGAGAAGATCATCTACGTCCCGCTCTTCTCCAACGTCGACGTCGAGCCGATCATGGCCGACTCCTTGGACGAACTCGACGACCCCGGGGAGAACCCAGACGTCGGGCTCGTCACCACCGCCCAGCACATGAACAAGTTCGAGGAGATGCAGGCGTGGCTCGAATCGCGGGGATTCGACGTCCACACCCGCCGGGGCGACGACCGGCTGACCCACGAGGGTCAGGTGCTGGGCTGTAACTACGCCTCCGCCGACATCGACGCCGACCAGGTGCTCTACGTCGGTGGCGGGAAGTTCCATCCTCTCGGCCTCGCGATGGAACATCCCGACAAGCGCGTGGTGATCGCCGATCCCGTCAACAACGCCGTCTCGGTCGCCGACACCGAGAAGTTCCTGAAGCAACGGTACGGGGCCGTCCATCGCGCGATGGACGCCGAGAAGTGGGGCGTGATCTTCTGTACCAAGATCGGCCAGGGACGCTACGACCAGGCCGAGAAGATCGTCGACGAGAACGAGAACGCCTACCTCATCACGATGGACGAGGTCACGCCCGACCGGCTGCGGAACTTCGACATGGACGCGTTCGTCAACACTGGGTGTCCACGGATCACGACCGACGACGGCCCGCAGTTCCACAAGCCGATGCTGACGCCCGGCGAGTACGAGATCGCGGTCGGCAACGAACCCCTGGAGAACCTCTCGTTCGACACGTTCCACGGCACGTGGTAGGACTCGCTTGAGTTAGCTATCGAGTGATCCAGTACGAAACACGTATCCCCGAGTGTCGGTGTTCGGGGTTCGGATGGCCACGGGCAACGGGCAAGATTTGAACCAGTACGAAAGATGATTATGTTTTGGCGTGGAGGCGCACCCGGGGCCAACCCATGTACAAGGTCATCTGTGAAACGTGCGGTGAGTTCGGATTCCACCCGTCGCGGCTCGGAGCGGAATCACGGGCCGAGATGCACAGCGACGAAACCGACCACGCCTCCCGGATCGAGCCCATGCGGGACACGACGCTGTCGCAGTAAGCGACAGTATCGAACTCAGTCGTTCAGGCGGCAGCGGACGACCGGCTCGCCACGACCGACCGCTACGATTCGGTTTCGGTGCCGGTCTCGCTCGCGCTGATCCCGTAGGCCGTTCCCTCGTATCCGATGACCCGGTAATCGACGCCGAACGGCGGCGACGAGGCCGTTTGACCGGTCAAGCGCACTTCGGGTACGTCGCGGTTGGTTGCCAGCGCCAGTGCGTCGCGGAGCGGTTTTTGACCGATGAGTCTCCCCTGAAGGACCTGCTCGGTGATGAGATGCACGTCCGGCGTCTTGTCGGCTCGTTCGAGGACGTAGGTCGCCTCGCGGGCGTACTCGCCCTCGGCGTTCCCGCCCGTCCAGCTGGCCGTGAGCACGTCCCCCTCCACGCTCACGTCCTCGACGGCGTCGGTTGTCGTCAGCTTCACGGGGTCGCCACGAATCTCGATGGTTGCCGCGAACGCTGTCGATCGCTCGTAGGTTCCGCCTCTGAAGTTGCCGTCGATCCCGAACGCGTACCGACCGCCGCCGAGGCCACCCACGGCCAGCCGGGCTTCGTCCACGTTCGGCTTCGATTCCTCTGGGTCGTTCGACATCGAAACCGTCCACGTCTGGCTCTCGCCAGCGGGAAGCGGTGTGAGAGGCTCGGGCCACCCCTGCGGCGCGACGAGATACCACTCGCCGCCGACTCGCTTGTGGAGACGCGCGCTGTAAAAGTTCGTCTGAAGCACGCCGTCGGTGCCGTTGTGGAGCGTGAACGCCATCTCGCCAGGCAGATCGAGCGACGAGCGCGACGGTTCCATCACCATCGGCGCATCATCGGGAGCAACGTCGTAGCAGATGACTTTCACGACGTCGTCGCCGTACTCGGGACAGTCGCCGGGCGCAGCCCGAAGGTCGGGCTGATCTTCCGTTCGCGTGCCAGGCGTGTCGGTGTCGAGTTCCGTGGCGTCGGTCGGCTCCGCTTCGGTCGGTTCGGTGTCGGTTCCGGTGGCAGTCGGTTCGGTCGTCGTCGCGATCGTCGTGGGTTCGACGGTCTCGGTCGTCGTGGTTCGGCGTTCCGTCGTCGAACCCCGATCGTTCGTTCCGATCCCGCCTGGTGGCGAGCCCGAGAGACAGCCGGCGGAACCGATCACGAACGCCGCGACGAACCGACGACGATCCATATCGACGTGTGCGACACCAGGTGCAAGTGCTTTTTGCCGGTTCTGCTCCGTCGATGCCACCACCGAGCGTGCGATGCGCTCGCCATCCGGGACGCCGTCTCGGGCAGCAGTCGGCTCCGTGCGCCCAGCGATGATCCGAATGCTCGCTGGGATCGTCACCGTCGAGGCGATACGGTCGAGACGAACCGAGGACGACCGACGGTATCCTCGCGGAGACCACGACGCCCGACAGTGATGATATATGCTCTCTGTGGGCTTGCACTCCCCGAGGGTGGCCCGCCGATGTGCCCGGAGTGTAGTGTGCTATCCTGACAACTTTCCGATTTTTAGGTCTGCCGAAAATCCGAAAACGCTTTATTCATTTAGGCTCGCCTAATTGGTATGTCGAGAGAGGCCGGCGATCGTGGGGCCCTGACACGGCGCGAGTGCGTGAGGTACGGTGGTGCGCTCGTCGGCGGTGGGTTGTTCGCCGGGTGTATCGGTGGTTCGGGTGACGACGACCGCGGCGGCGATCGGATCGCTGCTGGTGGGTCGAACAGCAGTTCGACCAGCGCCGAGACGAGCGACCGAACGGGTTCGAAACCGTCGCAGGAACGGACGAGCGCGACGCAGGGGTCCTACGAGGCCACACCGAAACCCTACGGGCCGGTTTCGTTCGACGAGCCGCCGAACTCCTACGCGACGACCGGCGGCGCGTGGACGGACGTCGGCTTCGCGTTCGGATCGGAGCCGGCGGCGATGTCGCGCATCGACCCGTACCCGACCCGCTACTACGACCTGTTGCCGGGAGTGGCGTTCGACACGAACGGGATCACGGACCTCGGAAACCCGAGCGAGTACGGCAAGGAACAGTTCTACGAACTCGACGTCGACGCGCTGCTCGTGGACCGGATCCTCCTCGCCAGTTACGCGGACTGGAAACGAAAGGACTTCGAGGAAATCGGCGAGAACGTCGCGCCGTTCTGTGGGTCGTACATCCGCAACGAGTGGTCCGGAGAGGCGCTCGGGATGGATTTTTCGTTCCCGCACTACGATCTCCCCGGGGCGGTGACTCTCGCCGGGGAGATCTTCCAGCAACGCGAACGCGCGACGGCGTGGACGAATCTCCACGAGTCGTTCCGCGGCGAACTGCGCTCGCGGGCACCCTCGAAATCACCGAGCATCGGCCTACTCTACAGCGCCTCGAAACCCGCAGAGGGGACGTTCATGATCACTGACCCAACGTTGGCGGGCGTCGCAACCCGGCAGTACCGAACCTTCGGCGTCGAAAACGGCTTCGTGGACGTCGACCTCACGGACGGCTGGAAGACCGACTACGAGGGGCTGCTCGAAGCCGACCCCGAGTACCTGTTTTTCGACTCGACCCTCTCGATGAGCCAGGAGAACTTCGAGAAGCAGTTCGTCACCCCGCTCGAAAACAGCGAGGTCGGCAGCGAGTTGCGGGCCGTCGAGCAGGGCAACGTCTTCCGCGGCGGCGGGCGCTATCAGGGACCGATCATCAACCTGTTCGTCAGCGAAGTGCTCGCAAAGCAGCTGTATCCAGAACAGTTCGGAGAGTTCAGTGCCGTCGGCAAGATTCCACAGGGAGAACGGCTGTTCGACCGCAAGCGCGTCGCGGACCTCATCAACGGGGACTTCCAAGAATGAGCACGACCGGACCAGGGGACGAGACCGATCACGATGTCGTCATCGTCGGCGGCGGCCCAGCGGGCTGTTCGGCGGGTGTGTTCACTGCGAGACACGGTCTCGACGTAGTGGTTTTCGACCGCGGGCGCTCCTCGATTCAGCGGTGTGCCCATCTGGAGAACTACCTCGGATTTCCCACCGGTGTCGATATCGGGACGTTCTACGAGTTGATGCACGCCCACGCCGAGGAGGCCGGCTGTGAAATCGTCCCGAACCTCGTCGAGTCAGTCGAGCGCGCTGGGGAGGGGTTCGTCGTCGAACCACAGGAGGGCGAGTGCGTCACCGCGGCGCGGGTCGTCGCAGCGGCGCGCTACGACGGCGAGTACCTCCGGCCGCTCGGCGGCGACGCGATGTTCGAGACCCACGAGCACGATGGCGAGGAACACGAGCACTTCGACCGCTCCTATGCCGAGTCGGACGGGACCACGCCAATCGAGGGGCTCTACGTCGCCTCGCCCTCCGAGGAGTCCGACCGACAGGCGATCATTGCCGCCGGACGCGGCGGACGCGTCGGGCTGGCAGTCCTCAGGGACGTGCGGCACGAACGGGGGCACTCGGAAGCCACCGCGGAGCGCTACGACTGGATGCGGCGGAAGACCGAACTCGACGGGGAGTGGCGCGACCGCGAGCGCTGGCGCGAGTGGCTCGACGACGAACTGCCCGACGACCCCGACGTGAGCGAGGAGCGCCGGGTCGAGCTACGCGAGCGCGAGGTCGACCTGCTGTTCGAGGCGTATCTCACCGACGAGGAGATCGACGCTCGCGCCGAAGCGGGCCAGCGGGCACTCCTCGAACACCTCGACGACGAACTCGTCCTCGAACGTGCTCGTGAGATCGAGACCAACCATCAGCCCTCGGAAGTGAGCCCCTGACCGATGGCGAGCGAACCCGCCACCGGGACGGAGTCCACCTCCACGCGCGAACGCTGGCTCGGGTGGATCGACGGCTCGCTGCTCACCCTCGTCCTCGGGAGCGTCGCGGTCGTCGTCGTCGCCGGGCTGATACAGGTGAGCTTCGGAGCGTTCTCGATGTCGATCGCGCAGGCGTGGGGAGCCGTGTTCGACCCCGACGTACTCCTGAATCCAGCAGCACTCGAAGCGTTCTTCCTCGGCGGCGAGGTGCCCGAGATGGACGAACGCAGCCTGATCGTCTGGAACATCCGCCTCCCGCGCGTGCTGGTCGCGGTGCTCGTCGGGATGAACCTCGCGGTGTCGGGCGCGATCTTCCAGGCCGTGACCCGCAACGAGTTGGCGAGTCCGTTCATCCTCGGGGTCTCGTCGGGCGCGGGCCTGATGATCCTGCTCACCCTGGTGGTGTTCAGCGGGCTCACTGCGTTCTTGCCGCTGATCGCGTCGGTCGGCGGCGCGGTCGCGTTCCTGATCGTCTACGCCATCGCGTGGAAAGGCGGGACCTCGCCCGTGCGCCTCGTGCTCGCTGGCGTGATCGTCGGCACGATGTTCGGCAGCCTCCAGACCGCGTTTTTCTTCTTCGCCGACGACATCGGCGTGGTTCAGTCGGCGATCGCGTGGACCACGGGCTCGCTGACAGGCACCGACTGGGAGCAAGTGCGGATGGCGCTGCCGTGGACGATCGTCGCCATGACGCTCGCGCTCGTCAGTTCTCGGCAGTTGAACGTGCTCCTGCTCGGCGAGAGCACGGCGAAGTCACTCGGCATGAGCGTCGAGAAGGTCCGCTTCGCGCTCTCGGGCGTGGCGGTGCTCGCCGCGGCGGCGAGCATCGCGGTCGCGGGGATCGTCGGGTTCGTCGGGCTGATCGTCCCGCACATGGTCAGAAACATCGTCGGCAGCGACTACCGGAAGCTCGTGATCGGCTGCGTGTTCGCCGGACCGGCGCTGCTGGTCGCCGCCGACGTCGGCGCGCGCCTCGCGCTCAACCCGGTCCAGATCCCGGTCGGGATCGTGACGGGGCTCGTCGGCGGGCCGTACTTCCTCTATCTGATGCGAAAGCAAGACAGCATGGGTGAACTCTAATGGGCAACGACACCGACAGCAGGCCAGCGACGGACGGCGGAGGCACGGCGACGATCGAGCGTGACACCATCCAGAACGGACACCGCAAGGGGGCAAGCGAGACCGCCAGCGAGTTCGCTGGCGAGGAGCTCGTCATTGGCTACCCCTCGGGCGAGGAGCCGGTCATCGACGGGGCGTCGCTCCACGTCACGCCGGGCGAGGTCACGGCGCTGGTGGGACCGAACGGCAGCGGCAAGAGCACGCTCCTGAAGGGGCTCGCCGACCAGCTCGCCCCCGACGCGGGGACCGTTCGGCTCGACGGACGCGCCATCGACGGCCTCGACGCCAAGGAACTCGCCCGCGAACTCGGCCTGCTCTCCCAGGAGAACGTCTCGCCGGAGGGTATCACCGTCGGGAAGCTGGTCGAGCACGGTCGCTACCCCCATCGAGGGTTTTTCGACTCGCTCACCGAGGAAGACCGGAGAGCCATCGACCGCGCCGTCTCGCTCGCGGGGGTCGAGCACTTGCGCGAGCGCGAGGTCGGGAGCCTGAGCGGCGGCCAGAAACAGCTCGTGTGGATCGCGATGGTGCTCGCCCAGGAGACCGGCGTCCTGCTGCTCGACGAGCCGACGACGTTCCTCGACCTCCACCACCAGCTCGAAGTGATGGAGATCGTCGAGACGCTGCGCGACGAGAGCGACATTACGGTGGTGCTCGTCCTCCACGACATCGACCAGGCCGCGCGGTACGCAGACCACATGGTCGCGCTCAAGGAAGGGGCGATCTACGCGCGCGGATCACCCGAGGAGGTCGTCACCGAGGAACTGCTCGCGGAGGTGTTCGAGATCGACGCGCGGGTGGAATCGACGGCACGCGGCCCGCGGATCGAGCCGCTCCGTCCTCGTCACGACGACACCGACGCTGCGGGACGAGACGCCGAATCGGATGGACGAGCCGACCGCACGGCCACGACCCGGTGACGCCACGAGAGCGGATCCGAAACTACTGGCCACCGCATACCGCCCTGACGCCGGCGAGCGCCGACCTCAGTTCTCGATCGTCGCGATCTCGTCGTCAGAGAGGTCGATCGCCGATGCTGCGACGTTCTCCTCCAGATGATCGACGCTCGACGTGCCCGGGATCGGGAGCATGACCGGGGAGTGCTGGAGCAGCCACGCAAGCCCCACTTGATACTCGGTCGCGTCGTGGTTGTCTGCGACCTCGCCGAGCCCGTCGAGTTCGCCCGAGCCGAGCGGTGCCCACGGGATGAAGCCGATGTCGTGGTCCTCGCAGTACTCGAGGACTGCCTCGTGCTCGCGGTCGCCGACGTTGTACTGGTTCTGGACGGTGGCGATCTCGACCACGTCGCGCGCCGTTTCGAGCTGTTCGACCGAGACGTTCGAGACGCCGACGTGGCTGACCTTCCCCTCGTCCTTGAACTCCGCGAAGGCGTTCATCGACTCCTCGTGGTCGACATCGGGATCGATGCGGTGGTACTGGTACAGATCGATGGTATCCGTTCGGAGTCGATCGAGGCTCCCGAGGATCGCGTTGCGGAGATAGCCGGGGTCGCCGCACTTGGGCCACGCGCCGTCGCGGTCGTCGCGCCAGAGGCCGCCCTTGGTGGCGACGAACACGTCGTCGGAGGGTGCGAGCGCCTCGCCGATCAGCCGCTCGGAGACCGCCGGGCCGTAGGAATCGGCGGTGTCGATGAAGTCGACACCGAGCTCGGTCGCGCGCTGGAGGACCTCGCGTGCCTCCGCCTCGTCGTCGGGCGGGCCGATGATCCCCTCGCCGGTGAGGCGCATCGCACCGAACCCGAGCCGGTGGACCGTGTCCTCTCCGCCGATGTCGAACGTGTCGCTCCGGTTTTCGGTTGCCATCGTCGCCACCGACGGCCGAGCGACAGTAGCCTCTTTCGGCCCCGGCAGCCGATCGGGCGTTTTTCGGACTCGACAGCGGCGAGAACCACCGAGATACGGATCTCGACGCCGACAGTCAGCCGGACGTGGCGAGTTTCTCCGCCTGCCGTTGTGCCAACTCGACGAGTTCGGTCAACCGAACATCGCGGGACGGCAGACTGGTCGAACTTCCGCCCGCCTGCTCCGTGAGCGGCATACAACTCATCCGGAACACGTGATCGACCGCGACCACCTCGATATCGGTTCTCGCGTCGTCCGACGACCACCACGCGAACGCCGTCTCGCCGACCGCGGGGCTGGCCGTCTCGACGCCCTCCTGCGTGCGATACCGCTCGGGGAGGTTGCCGAGCGAACACGTCCCGCCGAGCGCGTCGAGCGTCCGGCCCTCGCACCGCCAGAGCCGCGTCCGGAGGGTTCGCGTGTATTCCCGTGTGCCCCGATAGAGCGCCGTTATCGTGCCGTTCGTCCGCACCCGCGGCGCGGAGCCGTCGACGTACCCCCAGCCCGTGCCGAGCGCCGGCGCGAGCAACAGCCTGTTCGCGGGCGGCTCCGGCGTCGGGACTGGTGTCGCCGTTTGCGTGGTCGTCGGTCGAGTCGTCGATGCGGTGGTCGTCCGACCGGTCGTCGGTTCGTCGGTGGTCCGCGTGGACATCGGTTCCGTCGTGGTGCGCTCGATCGGTGACTCGCTCGTCGCGCTTCCTCCCGGCCCTCGGGCCGTCGCTTCCGTGGCTGGTTCTTCCGACGCGTTCGACGAACAGCCGGCGATGCCGACGACGCCGGCCACCGCGCTCAGCGCGCGAAGGTAGTCCCGTCGCTGCATCACTTCGACGGGTTTCGGTGGAGCGCGTGCCGACAACGGTCCGATCCAGTTCGGTTCATCGAGTGTGATCTCCGTTCGTTTCCTGCGGTTGTCAGGGTGGCGGTTCGACGCGGGAACCGTTCAGAACCCGCGCCGGTACTGCACCGGCGGCTCGGCTCCCTCGGGCCGATCGAGCGTCTCCGCGGCGTGGAGCGAGAAGTACGGATCGTGGAGGTGTTCGCGTGCGAGGATCGCGAGGTCGGCCCGTCCGTTGCGCACGATCGCGTCGGCCTGCTCTGGACTCTCGATCCCCCCGACCGCCCCGACCGCGACCCCCGACTCGCTCTCCTCGCGGATCCGCTCGGCGTACGGCACCTGATACCCCGGTCCGGTCGCCGGGAGCTCCTGGTCGGGGTGGAGCCCGCCCGCACTCACGTCGATCAGGTCCACGCCCAGGTTCGCGAGATCGTCGGCGAGTTGTACTGACTGTTCGACCGTCCACGACTCCCGGTCGGGCAGCCAGTCGGTCGCCGAGAACCGGACGAAAACTGGCTTTTCGTCGGGCCAGACCTCCCGGACGGCGGCGGTCGCCTCCCGAACGATGCGTGTCCGGTCCTCGAACGATCCGCCGTAGTCGTCCTCGCGGTGGTTGGTGACGGGCGAGAGGAACTCGTGGAGGAGGTAGCCGTGGGCGGCGTGAACCTCCGCGATCGCGAACCCGGCGTCGCGGGCGCGCTCGGCCGCTGCCCCGAAGGAATCGATCACGTCCTCGATGTCCGCCTGGCTCATCTCGGCCGTCGCCGTCGCACCGTCGTCGTAGGGCCACGGTGCGGCGCTCGGCGCGACCGTCTCCCAGCCGCCGTCGTCGGGCTGGAGCGGTTCGCTGCCGTCCCACGGCCTACTCTTCGAGGCCTTCCGGCCGGCGTGGGCGAGCTGGATCGCGGGCACCGATCCCTGCTCCTCGATGAACGATGCCACCGGCGCGAGCGCCGCTCCGTGTTCGTCGCTCCAGATCCCGAGGTCCTCGGGCGAGATTCGGCCACGCGCCTCGACCGCGGTCGCCTCGGTCATCACGATCCCGGCCCCGCCGACCGCACGGCTGCCGAGATGGACGAGATGCCAGTCGGTCGCGAGACCGTCGCGATCCTCACACGAATACTGACACATCGGCGAGACCATCACCCGGTTCGGGACGCTGGTCTCGCGCAGTTCGAGCGGCGCAAACAGATCCTCCGACATCGGCAGGAGTAGCCGTCCGTCGGGGAAGTCGGTGGCGAAAGCGGGCAAAAACCGGGCCGCCCCGGAGTACCGGCAATCCGGGTCTCGGCGGTCGGCGCTCGCCCGACCGCCGAGCTACGCGTCGAACGCAGCCCGGAGACCGTCGGCGACCGTCTCGATCCCGTCCTGTGCCCGATCGACGACGTCGAGCATGCTCACGAACGCGTGGATCATCCCCGGGAAGTGCTCGTGGTCGACCGCGACGCCCGCTCCTTCGAGCCGCTCGGCGTAGGCGATCCCCTCGTCGCGGAGCGGATCGAACCCCGCGGTGATCACGGTCGCGGGCGGCAGCCCGGAGAGATCGCGCGCCAACAGCGGCGCGGCGTACTCGTTGCGTGCGTCGAGGTCGTCCTGGATGTAGCGTTCGTCGTACCACTTCATGCTCTCGCGTTCGAGGAGATACCCCTCGCCGTTCTCCTCGTAGGAGTCGAACTCCTCACCCACGACGGAGTTCACCGCCGGATAGATCAGCGACTGGTGACACAGGTCGGGACCGCCGCGGTCGCGCGCGAGCAGCGTGACCGCGGCCGCGAGGTTCCCGCCCGCGCTGTCGCCGCCGACCGCCAGCCTCTCGGGGTCGCCGCCGAGATCCGGTGCGTAGTCGGCGGCCCACTCGACGGCCGCGTAGCAGTCCTCGACCGCCGCCGGGAACGGGTGCTCGGGCGCACGGCGGTAGTCGACCGAGAGCACGAGACAGCTCGCCGCGTTCGTCACCGCACGACAGAACGGGTCGTGGGTGTCGAGATCGCCGACCACCCACCCGCCGCCGTGGAACGTGACGAACACCCCTGGAGCGTCGTCCGAACGGTCATCGGGCGCGTAGACGCGGACCGGGATCGGGCGTTCTGGCCCCGGAATCGTGAGGTCCTGCACGTCGCCGACGGACTGGGGGTCGAGCATCGAGAACAGCTCGTCGTGCTGTTCGCGCGCGGTTCCGACCGACAGGCCGTGGGTCGGCGGCGTGCGCTGCTGGTCGAGCAGATCGAGCACCTGTCGCACCTGGGGATCGAGTTCCGCCATCGTCGTCCGTACCGATGACGGCTCGTGGTTTAGTCTTCGGCCCGATCCGAATTACTGTCGAGAATTACCAAACCTTTTCCTATGTCCGTTGGGAATCGCCGACGATGAGTTCCGTGAGCGCGCTGGCCCAGCGACTCGGGGTGGTTGCAGGGTTCGAGGACCCCCAAGTCGGTCTCGAACAGTACCCCACGCCGCCGGATCTCGCAGCCCACTTGATCCACGTCGCGGACCTGCAGGGCGACGTCGAGGGCCGGCGTGTGGTCGATCTCGGCACCGGCACCGGGATGCTCGCGCTCGGCGCGGCGCTCCGCGGGCCGGAATCAGTAGTGGGAGTCGACATCGACCCGGATCCGCTCCGGACCGCACGGGAAAACGAACGCCGGGTCGGCACCACCGCCGACGTCTCGTGGGTCAGGGCCGACGCCACCGACGCGCCGCTCCGCTCGCGGGCCGAATCGAGTGCGGGGACTGACGACGGTTCCGCCCAGGACGACGAAACGCCCACGACGGTCGTGATGAACCCGCCGTTCGGCGCGCAGAACGCGAACGAACACGCCGATCGGGCGTTCCTCGCCACGGCCGCGCGAGTGGCCACGGTCTCCTACTCGGTTCACAACGCCAATAGTTCAGGATTCGTCGAGGCGTTCGCCGACGACAACGCGGGCAAGGTGACCCGCGCCTACGGCGCGGAACTCGATCTCCCCCGACAGTTCGAGTTCCACGACGCCGATTCTCGCACTGTGGACGCCGAGGTCTTCCGGATCGCGTGGGATTAGCGCGCGGCGAGCACATCGGCGACTCTCGATTCGTGGTCGGCGTGCCAGGTCTCGATCCCGGCGGGACGCCGATACTCGACGGCGAGCGCCTCGTGGGATGGATCGATCTCGCCACCGACGGCACGACAGCGATAGAGGAGATTGACCTGACCGTGGAACCCGTACTCGCCCGATCGCCGGTTGTAGACGTCGACGAGTTCGATCGGTTCGACGTCGAGGCCGGTTTCCTCCTTGGTCTCCCGGATCGCCGCTGCCGGCGGCGCTTCACCGGGCTCGACCCAGCCGCCGGGCAGTGCCCACGTCTCGTCGTCGGCGCGCCGGAGCAGGAGTACTTCGTCGCCATCGAACACGGCTACTTCCGCACCGACCTTCGTCGTGACGTGGCCGACCTCTTCGGCGAACCGTTCGCGCACTTCCGCCGGCGGGAGGTCGACGGCCTCGCCGGTGTACTCGCTCACGAGAGCGAGCACGCGCTCCCAGCGTTCCTCCTCCCACGGGTCGTCGGCGTATTCGAGCCCGTTGCTCGCGTGCACTCGGAGTTCGTCGAGCAGCGGTTCGATTTTCATGAGTTCTGCCTGCGTGGCGTCGCGCAAAAGCGTTCGCCCCGATGTCCGAGCGGCGTCAATCGAACCCCGGACGAACTATTCGTAGTCCTCGTGGCTCGCGATCCGGACGCGCGTCCCCCCGAACCGACGAACAGCCGCTTCCTTCCGTCGAAGGTGAGGTTCGCCGCCCGGGTGCTGTTCCCCCGATCTGGCAGCGCCACGCTGCCGAGCGTCTCGTTGTTCCGCGAGACGACGAGGTCGAACCCCTTCTGTCGGGGCGCGAGCGAGACGTTCTTGCCCGCGATGACCGGGCCCGCGGTCGCGGGGGCCGAGCGGTAGGCGAGCTGTCGACCCTCGCCCGGTCCGTTGAGATACACCTTGTAGGCGTTGCCGCCGCCGACGACCTGCCAGCCGTTGCGCTTGGCCGCTACCGTCTCGCTCCAGCCGAGCCCGCCGAGCTTGACCACGGACCACCCGTCGAACGCCAGCTCGCTCGCCTGGATTGCGGTGGTCCAGACGTGACGCTCGTCGCTCTCGACGATCACGCCGCTCGCTCGCACCTGGGTCGTCTCCCCGAACGCCGAGACGTCGAACACCGACACCTTCCGGTTCGTGATGTTCTCGGTGTACGTCACCGTGTAGTCGCGGACGGCGACGTCGGCGTCGATCCCGGGCTGGGGACCGGTGCCGGCCCCGGAGGCGAACACCTCCTCGGTCGGTGCGTCGACGGTCGTGAGGTTCACCGGCACGGCGGGCGCGGCGAGCACCGCGAGCGCGAGGGCGATGACGCCCGCCGAGGCTGCACGGCGTCTGATGGTCCCGCCGCGTCCGAGTTCGCCGAGGCGCTCGATGCGCCCGAGGCGCGGAACGTCCGGCCGCGGGAGCGTGAGGCGGTCGGGCGCGGCGACGCTCGCCGCGACCACGAGCGCGAGGCCGAAGACGAGCACCGCGCCGACCGCCCGGAAGAGCACGTACTCGCCGTTGCCGCGGAACCAGTAGACCGCCCAGAGCGACTGGCCGACGGCGAACAGGAGGGTGCCGAGCCAGAGTCGGCCGGGCGGCGGTCGAACCGATCGCCGGCGACAGAGCGCGACGCCGATCAGGATCCCGATGAGGAGGCCGATGGCGTGGGCCTGGATCGCGATCCCGGCCCACCACGGCGTCCCGAACGAGGGTTCGGCGCTCGCCTCGACCACCGGGTTCCGGAGCGCGCGGTACACGAGGCGGACGACGCCCCCGGCCGAGAGCGCGAGCACCGTCGTCACCGGGTAGCGCACCAGCGCGACCCCGGCGAACGCGAACACCACGCCAGAAAAGCCGATCACCGGCCCGATCGAGAACACCGCCACGACCAGGCCGACGGCGACCGCCGCGGCGGGGACGGCGAGCACGCGGGCGAAGGGGTTGGTCCGGAGCGAGGAGAACGTCGACGCGCCGCGCTCGGCCGGGTAGTGGCCCCACGCGTACTCGGCGACGACGCCGAACGTGCAGACGCCGACGAGGTTGCCGATGAGATGGCCTGGCCCGACGTGGGCGAACGACGCGACGCCCATTCCGAGCGGGTAGAGATACGACCACGCCCGAAACGGGAGCACGACCGGCCAGTACCAGCTCCCGAGTCCGTTCTGGACGAACAGGTAGACCCCCAACAGTCCCCCGGCCGTGAGCAGCGTTCCCCACGGGATGCCGGCGAGAAAGCGCGCACGGAGCCGTTCGCCCCACTCACCGCCATCGAGGCGGTAGATGGCCACCAGCGAGATCGCGGCCGCGAGGGGCACCGCGATCCGTGCGAGCGTCTGCCATGGGGCCATGGTCGATCGAAGGACTGCGACGGTTTCACTCTGTCGCGTGCATATGTCGAACGCACGGCTCGATCACGCCCCACCGGTCGTCAGTCGTCAGGTTGAAGCGCACGACGCCGAAGGAGGAGTATGGATCTGCGGGTCATCGAGAGCGAGGACGACGAGCTGTCGATCGAGATCGAGGGCGAGGACCACACGTTCATGAACGTGCTCAAGGGCGCACTGCTCGAAACCTCGGGGGTGATCGCCGCGACGTACGACGTGAACCCCGAACAGTCGGGCGGCCAGACCGACCCCATTCTCACTGTCCGAACCGAGGCCGGCACCGAGCCGCTCGACGCGATCGAAGCCGGGGCCGACCGCGTGAGCGAGATGACGACGACGTTCCGCGACGCGTTTCAGGCGGCCTGAGAGCGCGCTTCGAAGGACGATTTAGCTCGCCGACCGGCGTGTCGACCGAACCAGGCCGATCGCGTCGCTGGCGAGCACGTAGCCGACGATCAGCAACAGACTGCCGAGCGCCGTCATCCAGACCCCGACGATATCGCCGCTCGTGCCGAGCGCCTGCAGCCCGTTCAGCTCGACCACGACCCCGATCGCCGCCGCACACAGCGCCCCGATCGCACGGACGGCGGCCGCACCGAACTCCGTTCCGAGTTCCAACAGCGTCTCCTGCATTATCCACCCTCACTCGACGTGGCCCGAAAGCGGTTGCGTTTCGGGCGGCCGAACCGAAACCGGTTTGCTCGTCACCGGCCCGAACGTCGATATGGGACGATACGGCGATCTGAACTACGCACGACTGACGAAAACCGGCTTCGCCCTGGGTGTCGGTCTGTTCGCGCTCGGGGTCGCCGGTTCCGCGATCGGTCCTGCAATAGCCGGGCCGCTGCCTGGCTGGGAGCGAACCCTGCTCGTCGAGGGCGAAGTGGCCGGCATCCTCGTCGCCTTCGTCTCGGTGTTCGGCTTCGGGATCGTGCTCCCACTGACCGAGTGACCGTCCGCTGGACGGACCACCAGATAAGGAAGTAGCACTGAGAGCCGGATTCTCACATCACAGGTTGTCGACCTGTTGGAGTCGGCGCGCGAGATACAGGGCGCGAATCGGTCACTGGTCAGTCGTCATCTGGAGCGAGAACGGCGTGATAGATACATGTGAACTACCTATCGGCGTATTTCTCCCTCCATCTTGGAGTTACGTACAATACCCAGAGGATGCTAAAGAGTATCCAGAATACGCCGCGAAACAGGCGTGAGTCCGATTGAACGGTCAAACCCCACGCAAAGGAAGACAGGCCAAGGAGGAGACAGAAAATGCCCAAACCCACCGGAAACCAGTAGTTGAGCTTCGTGACTTGGCTCATTTCTCTCTACACCACCTAACATTCAGAGCGGGAAAATACTATCCCAATGTCATCCGCTCAAAGGGAAATGGACCGATCGATTCGCACGCTCATCCTATCGGTCTGTTCGACTCATTCAGTATGAAACAAAAGGCGACGGCTTACTGAATACACCCTCTGTATCTCTCATGGCATCTCTGACAGCCGTCGGAGAGCATACAAAACAACGGATGGGTTCGATTGCTCATCCCCATGATCGTCCGTGCTCCGCTGCGTTCGGTCTAGCCGCCACACCGCGGCTGGCGAACGTCTCCTCGGTGGGAACAGAGGGGACTACTCCTCGCCCGATCGGTCGCTTTTCTCGACCGCGACAGTACGGAATCGGGGGTTCCCGTCGTCGTCTCGAACGATTCCTTCGTCATCCGGTCCGTCGCTGCTATCGCTCATTGCCGGAATCGCCGGGTTCCAGCCGCAAGTACCTTCCCGTGAGGAGATACCACGCGACGACGCCGATCGCGACGGTGCCGACAGTCAGGACGACCCACCCCCACACCCCGCTCGGCGCGAGCGCGAACAGGAAGGCGGCCATCGCGAGGTACGTGATCCCGGCGAGAAGGGCGACGAGGGTCTGACGGAAGCGGCGCGCGTTCGCCCGCAGTACCTCGCGATTTCGCTCGACGGCGTCGGCGTACGCCCGGAGCAGTAGTGTGTTGTACTCGTCGTCGCCGTACTCCCCGTCGGCGATCGTCCGCGCGGCGTGGGGATGCAGCCCGACGACGACCGTACTACTGAGGTACGTCACGATCGCGCCCGCGACGGCGGCCACGAGCCCGACGACGCCCCCAGCGACGGCGACGACCGCCGGCAGGCGCGTGGCGGGATCGCCCCCGCCGAACCGGGAGACGAGCGAGACCGCCGTGAGCACCAGGCCGAGCACCACGCCGACGAACCGCGTGACGTACGCGGCCTTCTGGTCGAAGTCGTCGACGGCGTCGATCTGGGTGTCGATCACCCGTTCGAGCCGGTCGACGGCGTCCGCGCGCGACGCCGCTCCGTCGGCGTCGTCGCCGTCGCTCTGCTCAGCCATCCGACGATGGGATCGTCGTCCTGCCGGTCGTGACGTTACGTGACGCTCGATGGGGGCCGATGCCTGATGCTCGACGGACGGCGGTGCTCACAGCCGCACCGGAACCCCGCGGTCGGCGAGGTACTCCTTGACGTCGCGGATCGAATACTCGTCGAAGTGGAAGATCGATGCGGCGAGCGCCGCGTCCGCGTTCGCTTCGGTGAACACCTCGTGGGCGTCCTCGGGGCCGCCACAGCCCGACGAGGCGATGACCGGCGTCGAGACCGCCTCGCAGACCGCCCTCGTGAGCGGGACGTCGTAGCCGTTCTTCGTCCCGTCGGCGTCGATCGAGTTGACGAACAGCTCGCCCGCACCCCTCGACTCGGCCTCGCGCACCCACTCGACGACGTCCCGTCCGGTGCCCTCGCGCCCGCCCTTCACCGTACACTCGAACCAGCACGACTCGCCGTCGACGCGTTCGTAGTGTTCGCCTGCCTCGTCGTACCGCCGACGCGCGTCGACCGAGATCACGATACACTGGCTGCCGAAGGCCGCCGCACCCTCGGTGATGAGTGCTGGATTTTCGAGTGCAGCGGTGTTGATCGAGACCTTGTCCGCGCCCGCCCGGAGGGTCTCCCGAACGTCCTCGCGGGTGCGGATCCCGCCGCCCACGGTCAGGGGGATGAACACCTCGTCCGCAACCTGAGAAACGACGTCGAGCATCGTCTCGCGGCCGTCGGCGGAGGCGGTGATGTCGAGAAACACGAACTCGTCCGCGCCGGCCTCGTTGTACCGCCGCGCCATCTCCACCGGATCGCCGGTGTGTTCGAGGTCCTCGAAGTTCACGCCGGTGTAGACCGCCGGCTCGCCGTCCTCGTCGAGATCGACGTCGATGCAGGGAATGATGCGCTTCGTCAGCATTCGATGGGTGGTCTCGAACGGGCGCAGTGTTGACGGTTTCGACTGGGCCGCCCGGCGCGTCGGCGGGGCGATCATCGGTGTGTTTTTAGTGGCACGACGCCCTCCGGCCGGTATGAGCGACGACGCACCGACCGAGCCCCGCGAGTCCGAACCAGGCCAAGAGCAGGCGACCGACACCGCCGAGGAGACGATGGCGGAGGGCGAGCGCGAGGAGCGCGACTCCCATCCCGACGCAGCGGGCGAGGGCACTCACGGCGGGGTCGAACCGGTCGCGACGCGCGAGACCGCGCCGATGAGCGCGTTCGGCGCGCGCCAGGCCGGGATCGGGGCCGTCGTACTCGTCGTCGGGTTGGTCGTCGTGTTCGCGATCCCGTTCCTCCTGGCCTGAGTCGAGAAGCAAAGAGCCCGCGACCGGAGCACCGACCGCACGAACGGATCTCTTTCGGCGGCGATGCACCCCGATCGACCGACGTCTCAGGCGGCGTTGGCCGCGAGCATCTCCTGGGCGACCGCTGCGAGCTCGTCGATGTCGGCTTCCTGGAGGCGTTCGTCGCCGAGTAGCAGGCGCAGGCGGGGCCGGCCCACGTCGATCGGCACCTTGGTGGTGTCGATCAGTCCCCGATCCTCGAGCCTGGTCTTCGTCCGGGAGAAGGTCGCCTTGCTGGCGACGCCGGTGTCCTCGCCCCACCGGCTGATGTCGTAGAGCTGGAGCTCGTGTTTCGCCGCGACCAAGAGGCTGATCGTCACCTCGTCGAGCCCTTCGCCGTCGCCGCGCGCCGTTTCGAGCGAGTCGAGTACGCGCGCGAAGTCCGCGTCGACCTCGTCGCCGAACGTCTCGGCGAGCGTCTCGTGGACCCGCGAGATCGGCGGCGTCCGGAGCGAGAACGGCTCGGCCTCCTCCCACGCCGCCTCGTGTTTCTCGCGCGTGCTCGCGACGAACTCGTCGTCGTCGGTGCCGAGCCCCGCGACGAACTCGCCGGCAGACACGACCGTGACGACCGTCTCGTCGGTGACGAGCAGCGAACTCATGCCGGTGCCCTCGGTCGTCCGCAGCGAGAGCGTCTCGCTCGCGACGAGGTCCGCGGTCGTGCTGGCGACGATGAAGTCGTCCATCACGCTCTTGAGCGTGCCCTCGCGTGCGAGCAGCCGGACTGTCGGCGGCTCGTCGAGCTCGTCCAACACCTCGACGAGTTTCTCGACGGCTGCCGCCGACGGAAAGGCCACGAACGCCTCACCGGTCGTGTCGCCGAGGACGGTTCGGTGGATTGCCACGACGTCCGACTCGACAGTCTTCAACGAACTCATTGTACGTGAACCAAGAGACTCGTGCTATTTAATTCGACTGGCTCAATAACCCAAAACACCGAAAATCGTTCGCTTCGAGCGACAGTCAGACCCCCTGACGTCCGTCGCGCCCGGTCCCGTTCTCGGGGGATTCCCGGACGAGACGACCGAGACGACACGACCTACAGCAACGCACCGAGCACGGCACCGGTGAGCAACGAGAGCCCGAGGACGCCGCCGGCGGTCGCGATCGGCACCTGGCTGGCGCGAGCACCGGCCCGACGACGGGTGTCGCTCTCGGTCGAGACGAGGAAGACGACGCCGGCGACGGCGAACGCGAGGCCGATGACGAGCCCCCAGAGAAAGGTGAGGGCGGACGCGTCGGCGATGGCGATGGCGACGGTGCGGCTGAGAACGAATCCGGCCCCGGTGATGATCGGCGCGCTGCCGACCACGCTGGCGCGGTTGACGTCGTTTCGGGTCCTGTCGGGAGTGAGCCAGTCCACCAGCGACGGCCGTGAGGACTGCAGTCGACGGCGGCGACGCGACATGCTCTCCTCCTGTGAAGCCGTCCGACATAATTCTTTGTCAGACATTGGTCAAATGATCTATGGTTGTGCGGCGAACGTGCTCCGTCGCTCGCGCCGGCGTCAGTCGAGCGGGTCCTCGAGGTCGCCGGTGATCGCCTCGAACGCGTCGGTCGCGGTCACGAGCCCGATCACGGACTCGTCGTCGGGATCGAGCACCATCGCGACCTCCTGGTTCTCGGCCTGGAAGCGGTCGATGAGGGCGCTCACGGGGAGATCGGCCGTGACGGTCACCGGCGGGGTGGCGACGGACTCGATGTCGAGTTCGCCTTCCCGAAGGGCGTCGACGTTCGAGAGCACCTCCGGCGTGTAGACGACACCCACGAACTCCTCTACGGACTCGCCGACCAACGGGAACCTGGTGTGCTGGCGCTTGGTCATCAGTTCGAGGTTGTCCTCGATCGACTCCTCGGTCGAGAGCGCGACGATCCCCTCGCGCTCGACCATCACCTCCGCGACCGAGACGTCGCCGATCTCGAGCGCATTGATCACCTCCTGCTCGCGCTCGTCGGAGAGTTCGCCGCGGCTCAGCAGCGTTCCCATCTGGCTCCGGAGTTCGCCCCGCGAGGCGGGACGCTCCTCGCCCTCCTCCATCTCCTCCTCGGCCCACGACCGCGTGATCTCGACGCCGAACACTCGAAGGATGGCCTTCGCGAGCCAGTCGCCCAGTCGGATGATCGGCCCGAGGACCTTCGTCCACGCGTAGAGGACCGGTGCGCCGTACTTCGCCACGAACTTCGTGCGCTCGATCCCGAGGTAGGTGGGGGCCTGCTCGGCCACCGTGAGGTGGAGCAGGTTGATGATCGCGAGCGCGAGCACCACCGAGAGCCCGGTGTGGCCGGCCCCGCCGCCGCCGAGGAGGCCCCCGAGACCCGTCGCACGCACCAGGGGATCGAGCGCCGCCGCCAACGCGGGCTCGGCCACGACGCCGAGCCCGACGCTGGAGATCGTGATTCCTAACTGACAGCCCGAGAGGTAGATCTCGAGCTGTTCGGTCATCTCCCACGCACGCCGCAGGCCACGGTGGTCCTGAAACTCCGCCTCGTCGAACTGCCGGACCCTCGTCATGGCGAACTCGGTCGTGACGAAGTAGCCGTTCGAGAGCAGGAGGACGACGCCGCCGAACAGCCGGAGCACCGTGGCGAGTTCTACCATCTGCCGATGGTTTTCGGTCGTTGATGGTAAACGCGGCGATGTCGGTCCCTGATGGATGACACAACAGGATGTTCGTACCCGGATGGTGCCACGAGAGCCACCTCTCGCCTCCCTCTGTCCCGGGTTGCTCCGCGCTGAGGGTCGTCGGTTCACAACCCCACGATTCTACTGCTTGCCTAACGTTCATAACTCTTGGTCGGAAACAAAGGATGGTATGTCACACCATACGCGACGGCAGTTCCTGAAAGTGAGCGGTGGCGTTCTCGGTGGAATCGCGGCCGGAACGACCGTCACGGCGGCTGAATCGCGCGATCGATTCATCGTCGACTTGCGTAGCGCCACGGAACGCGACCTCGCTGATGTCGACGTGATCCACCGGCTCGAACAGATCGACATTGCGATCGTCAGGGGCAGCGAGTCCGATGTCGCTGGAACGCGGTCGTCACCCGACGTGACCTTCGAGTTCGAGGGACCGGCGGTCGACGCCGGCGAGGCGAAACCGTCGAACACCCCATCGCTGTACGACATCCAGTGGGACAAGCAGGCACAGGACGTTCCGGACGTTCACTCGACGACATCGGGCGCGGGGAGTCGCGTTTCGGTCATCGACTCGGGCGTTCTCGCGGATCACCCCGATCTCGACGTGAACACCGAGCTGTCGGCCAACCTCACCGACGACGGCGGCGACTTCACGCCGGTCGGGGGCGACGATCACGGCACGCACGTCGCCGGCACCGTCGCCGCGACCAACGCGAGCGGCGAGGGCGTCATCGGAACCGCGCCGGACACCGACCTCGTCGCCATCCGCGTGTTCTCGGCGGAAGGCGGCGCAGCGTTCGGCGACATCATCGCGGCGATGGTCTACAGCGGCGACATCGGCTGTGACGCCGCGAACCTGAGCCTCGGTGCTTACCCGATCCCGCTCGACGGAGAGGGGGTTCAGGTACTCGTCGACTCGATCGAGCGCGCGACAGCCTACGCGAACGAGCAGGGGACGTTGATCGTCGCCTCCGCCGGCAACGATGGTGCGAACCTCAACGACGACCCACCGGCCGAAGAGATCCTTCCGCCGGAGCAGCTGCCTGACGACCCGGACGAGATCCCGGAGCGACCGTTCATCAGCCTGCCGAACGAGGCCGACAACACCATGTCGATCAGCGCGACCGGGCCGGTCGGTTACCGCTGGGACGACAAGGGCAACGGCAAGTACCGCAGGAACCACCGCGCCGCGCTCAACCACCTCGAAGAGCCGACGACCGACCCGGCCTTTTACACCAACTACGGCTCCGAGGCAGTGGACGTGAGCGCGCCCGGCGGCAACGTCGGCTCCGACGTGCTCGCCACACCACCGGCGGATCGGCCCGAGAACTGGCTCTACGACCTCGTGGTGAGCACGACGTTCACCGTCGAAGGTGGGGTGCAGGATCCTGGTTACGGCTGGAAAGCCGGCACGAGCATGGCCTCGCCGCAGGTCGCGGGCGTGGCCGCGCTCATCGCGAGCCTCGACCCCGACGCCAGTCCCGGCGAGGTCAGAGACCGCATCGAATCGACCGCCGCCGACATCGGCGAATCGGAGTTCCGCGGCGAGGGCCATCTCGACACCGCTGCGGCCGTGGGAGGGAGCGACGGCAAGTCAAACGGAAACGGTAACGCGAACAAAAAGGGAGGGAGGGGCAACGGCCGATAGACCCCGTCCCTCGCTGTCCAACGATTCGTCGGTGGGGCCGTCGTGGTGTACCGACGACGAGATGGGAGACCCGAGTGAGAAGCTACTGCTCGACGGCGCGCTCGCGCCACGTGAGGAGCCACCCGCGCAGCGCCGCGAGACCGGGCCGGCCGTCCCGGTTCCAGACCACGAGCGCGAGCCCGACGAGCACGATCTGGAGGAGGAAGAACGGCGTGACCTCGATGCCGAGGAAGTGTGCGAGGAAGCTCTGGTCGGTCTCGGAGGGCGGGAGGTCGAACACCGGCCACACGAGGTACGTGAGGTAGCGGAACTCGCCCGACACGAACGAGAGCACCCCGTCGGCGAACGGGTGCGAGAGGTAGCCCACCGCGAACGCGACGCCGATCGTGGGGCGACCGCGCCGTCTGGCATACCACACGACGAGCGCACAGATCACGCAAGCGGTGAGCAGCGAATGCGCGAGCGACCGGCCGCTCGCCAGCACGCCGACCGTCCACGCCAGGGGCTTGTCCACGAGGTCGGGGAACTGCGTCCCGAACGCGACGGCGAGGGTCGCCACGCTCCCGGGCACCCGGTCGAACCGCCACCGGCTCAACCCGGAGTACAACAGATAGCCGACGGCGAGATGTCCCCACGGCCACATGGATGCCGGTAACGATGGCGGGGGTTTACCCGCTTCGAAGCCGGCGCGTCGCCGTCGGTCCAGCGAACGCCGGGAGGCGGAAGCTCGCTCACCGAACGGGGATCACGTTCTCGTCGAGCGAGCGCGGGAAGTAGGTCAGCCGCTCGGTGCCCGCCTCGGTGACGAGGATCGTATCGGAGTGGCGATAGCCCGCTTCGTCCGGAACGTAAATACCGGGTTCGATGGTGTAGACGTGGCCGGGTTCCATCACCTCCTCGCTGCCGCGATCGATGAAGCCGCGCTCGTGGCCCTCCAGCCCGATGTTGTGGCCGGTGTGGTGCTGGGCGTGCTCCGCGAACCCACGATCGGCGAGCACGTCGTGGACCGCGCCGTCGACGTGTGCGCAGGCGACACCTGGCCCCGACTCCTCGATGGCGGCCGTCTGGGCGGCGAGCATCGCCGCGAACCGCTCCCGGTCTTCGGAACTGGGTTCGCCGAGGAACATCGTTCGTTCGAGCTCGCTCACGTACCCGCCGACGTTCGCTGTCGCGCCCGTGACGAGGACGTCGCCCTCGCGCAGTCGGCGGTTTGCGGTCAGGCCGTGCGGGAGCGCGGTGTTCGGGCCCGAGAGGAAGCCACACGAGGCCGGGAAGCCACCGCGGAGCCGCGAGTCGTAGCGTTCGCCGAGCGTGTCGAGCATCGCCATCGAGGCGTCGAGGCTGGCGCGTTTGGCGACCCAGAGCTCGTGTCTGCCGGGCTCGGCGTATTCGGCGAGTTCCCGGTGCGCAAGATTCCCCCACTCGGCGGAGCGCCGAAGGAGGTCGATCTCCCCATCCGACTTCGTCTTCCGCCAGTCGGTGATCCACTCGGCGGTCTCGACGTCGACGCCGGCGAGTTCGGTGAGCGACGGCCCGCTGTATCCCCAGTGGCCCGGCGCGCCGTCAGCATCGGCCGCGACGCGCTCCACACCGAGATCGTCGAGCATCGCCCGGATCGTCGCCTCGGGGGTTCGGGATCGGTGTTCGTGGTACGTCTCGCGGGGAGCGGCGCTTTCGGCATCGTCCAGCCCGTCGCCGACGCCAGGATAGTCGTAGTACCCGTAAACGCGCTCGATCAGAGGGAAGGCGGCGCTCTCGGCGCGGTCGTGTTCGAGCCGCGGGACGGTGATTGCGACTGTCTCGTCGGTGACCGCGAGACACACTGGACGCTCGGTCTGGAGGTGATGGAAGCCGCTGACCCACTCGATGGCGGTCGCCGAGAACAGACACAGCGCATCGCGATCGGTCGCCGCCAGTTCCTCGCGAACCCGCTCGACCCGACGCTCGAACTCGCCTTCGGGCAGCGTCACGCGCCCCGCTGGCGTCGCGTCCGTCACAGTCACCGCTCCCACTCCTCGCGGAGATCGGTGGCGTCGCGCTCGTGATCGAAGACGTGCTCGCCGTCGACGAAGACGTGCTGGGCGGTCGAGTCGAACGTATAGAACTGGTCGTCCCACACCGCGAGATCGGCGTCGGTGCCCTCTTCGAGCGTGCCGACCCGATCGGCGATTCCGAGGATCTCGGCCGGATTCTTGGTCACGGTGTCGAGCGCGGCCTCGGCGGGGAGGCCCTCCCGAACCGCGAGGCCGACGCAGACGTCGAGGTGTTGCTGGGGCAGGACGGGCGCGTCGGTCTGGATCGCGACGGTCACGCCCGCCTCGTGGAGCAATCCGGGTGTTTCGAAGCTGATGTTCGAGAGCTCGTACTTGATCGCGCTCGTCGCGCTCGGGCCGACGACGGCAGGAACGTCGCGCTCGGCGAACTCCTCGGCGATCAGGTGACCCTCGGTGGCGTGCTCGATCGAGAACTCCTCGATCCCGAATTCGTGGGTTATTCGGAACACGGTCATGATGTCGTCGGCGCGGTGGGCGTGGACCCGGAGGGGGAGATCGCCGTCGAGAACTTGCACGAGGTGCTCCATCCCGAGATCGCGCTCGAACGGATCGCCCTCCTCGGCGGCGTGGTCACGCCGGTCTTTGTAGTCCTCGGCGCTCATGAAGGCCTCTCGGAGCGTGGCCGCGACGCCCGAGCGGGTCGCGGGCTCGCGGTCGTGTTGCTCGCCGTGGACGCGCTTGGGGTTCTCGCCCATCGCGGCCTTCATCCCGTCCTCCCGGAGGAACATCTCGTCGGCGAGGTTCCCGTGGGTCTTCATCGAGCAGATCACGCCGCCGATCACGTTCGCACTCCCCATCCGGGCGCTCACGGTCGTCACGCCGTTGCGAACGGCGCGATCGAGCTCCTCGTCGTGTGGATGGAACCCGTCGAGCGCCGAGACGTGCGGCGTCACCGGGTCCGTCAGCTCGTTGATGTCGCCGTCCTCGGGTTCGCCCCACTCGGCCATCCCGGCGTGGCTGTGGGCGTCGACGAGGCCTGGCGTGACGTGCCCGCCGTCGCAATCGAGCACATCGGCCCCGTCGGGAACGTCGATGTCGCCCGCCGCGCGGATCTCGCTGCCCTCGACGAGCACGCCGCCCTCGACCGTCCCGCGATCGGTCGCGGTGTGGACGGTCGCATTGGTGAGTGCGTACACACCACGGACGAGGCAATATTCACACTAAAGCGCTCGGATCACCAGCCCGGATCGCCGGCGATCAGATCGTGTCGTCGGGATCGTGCTCGTCGGCCATCCGGCGTGCTTCGGCCGCATACCGCTCCCGAACGTCGGCTTCCACTACGGCTTCGAGATCGTCCGGGGAGACGTCCCTGGCGGCAGTCACGGTGTCCATATCGATCGCCTGCGCTGCGAGTTCCCGCCGAAAGAGCCGGTTTCCCTCCGGCGTCGCGTACTTGAGAACGATGAGGTCGCGGTTGTTGTACCCGCGCTCGACGAGCCACACACGGACGTCGTCTTCCGATCCCATGATCGGACGGACGGGAACCACGACGTTAGTCGTTCGGTCTCCCCGTGGTGCTGGTCGGGGGATCGACAGGACCGTCGCTGCCGACGAACGCGGGTCTTAACCCATCGGTTCGCGTCTGGGTAGCCATGACCGTCGCCCTGCTCGCACACGAGCAGTTCCCGGACCGAGCGAAGACCGCCGTGAGCATTCTCCGATACGGTGACGAAGAGATCGCCGCCGTCCTCGACCGTGACAACGCCGGCAAGCGCGTTAGTGACTTCCTCCCCGACGTGCAGGACGCACCGATCGTCGCCGGGATGGACGACGTCCCGGCGTGTGACGAACTGATCGTCGGGATCGCGCCGATCGGCGGCGGATTCGAGGACTCGTGGCGGCCCGACGTCCGAGCAGCCCTCGAACGCGGCTGTGACGTCACTTCGGGCCTCCATTACTTCCTCGAAGACGACGAGGAGTTCCGCCACCTCGCCGACGAATATAACTGTGAGCTCTGGGACGTTCGCAAACCGCCCGCCGATCTCTCGGTGAGCGACGGGATCGCCGCCGACGTCGACGCCGAGATCGTGCTCACTGTCGGCACCGACTGCTCGGTGGGCAAGATGACCGCGACGCGCGAACTCTACGAGGCCGCGCGCGACCGCGGCGTCGACTGCGGGTTCATCCCTACCGGCCAGACCGGGATCATGATCGAGCGGTGGGGCCTGCCGATCGACCGCGTGATAAGCGACTTCGCCGCCGGCGCTGTCGAGGAGATGATCCTCGACCGGGGCGACGATCACGATTACCTCTTCGTCGAGGGCCAGGGCTCGATCGTCCATCCCGCCTATTCGGGCGTCACCTGTTCGATTCTCCACGGCGCGATGGCCGATACGCTAGTCCTCTGCCACGAGGCCGGCCGCGAGGCGATCCACGGCTACGAGGACGTGTCGCTGCCGCCGCTTTCGAGCTACCTCGATCTCTACGAGAACCTCGCGGAGCCGGTTCACGAGACGAACGTGGTCGCAGGTGCGCTCAACACCCGCAACGTCGCAACCGACGACGCAGCCCGCACCGCGGTCGCCGACTACGCCGACGCGATCGACGTGCCGGCGACCGACCCGGTCCGGTTCGATATCGACGACGCCCTGGAGGCGATACTGTGACGCTCGAAACGTCCTTCGAGCGGGTGACGCTCGACCTCGACGACCCGTTCACCATCTCGCGTGAGACGCAGACGGTCGCCGAGAACGTCGTGGTGCGCATCACCGACGCCGACGGAACGACCGGGATCGGGGCGGCTGCACCCTCCTCACATTACGGCGAGACCGCGGCCACCGTCGAATCGGTGCTCCCTGATCTCCTCGCGGTCGTCGAGGACGTCGACGATCCCCACAGTTTGGATCGGATCGAGCGCCGGTTGCGGGAGACGGTTCGAGCGAACCCCGCCGCACGGTGTACGATATCGATCGCGCTCCACGACCTCGTTGGCAAGCGCCTCGATCTCCCGCTCTATCGCTACTGGGGACTCGACCCCAGTGAAACGGTATCGACCTCCTACACCATCGGGCTCGACAGCGTCGAGCGAATGCGCGAGAAGACGGCTACGGCGGTCGACGCCGGCCACTCGATCCTGAAGGTCAAACTCGGCACCGAGCGTGACCGGGAGATCGTCGACACGGTGCGAACGGCGGCCCCCGACGCCCGGATCCGGGTGGACGCGAACGAGGCGTGGACGCCCCACGAGGCGATCGACATGATCGAAACCCTCGCCGCTTTCGATGTGGAGTTCGTCGAACAGCCCGTTCCGGCCGAGAATCCAGAGGGGCTCGAATACGTCCACGAGCGCTCGGCGCTCCCGATCGCGGCCGACGAGTCCTGTGTGACGCTCGCGGACGTTCCCCGAATCGCCGGGCGCGCGGACATCGCGAACATCAAACTCATGAAATGCGGCGGGCTCCGCGAGGCGAAGCGGATGATCCACGCCGCCCGCGCGCACGGGCTGGAGGTCATGCTCGGCTGCATGATCGAGTCCAACGCCGCGATCGCGGCCGCCTGTCACCTCACGCCGTTGCTCGATTACGCCGACCTCGACGGCTCCCTGCTGCTCGCCGACGACCCGTATACGGGAGTGGCGATTGCCGACGGTGCGATCGACCTTGCGGGGACCGATCGGCCAGGCATCGGCGTTCGCGAGCGGACGGACTGACCGCGATGTCGGGAGAGCTCGCCCGTAGAGTTATATGAGACGCTTCGGAACACGGTGGCATGGCACTCGAAACCGTCGTGCTCGCGGTCGGGCCGGGCGACGCGGATCGCATCGATCGTCTCGCGGAGGAGGCCGTCGACATCGCGGGGCCGTCGGGCGCGACCGTCGTGCTCGGCCACGTCTTCACCGACGACGAGTACGCCGAATCCCTCGATCGACTCGGGTTCGACACGGTGGCCAGCGAAGTGTCACCGAACGACGTCGCCGACCGCCACGCCACCATCCGCGAGCTCGCCGAGCGGCTCGACGACGCCGGCGTCGACCACGCCGTCGGCGGTGCGGTCGGCGACCACGGCGACAGCATCGTGGGGCTCGCCGAAGAATCCGACGCCGACCTCGTGATCGTCGGCGGCCGGCAGCGTTCGCCCACCGGCAAGGCGGTGTTCGGCTCGACGGCACAGAAGGTGATGCTCTCCGCGCCGTGTCCCGTGACGTTCGTCCGCGCCGATACGAAATGAGCCGGCAGCGCGGATCGGCCCCGTGACGGACGAGGGGATGGATGCCGGCGCGCTGAAGGCGACGCTCGAGGACGCCGGACTGTCGCCGTACCAGGCCGACGCGTACGTGACCCTGCTCGATCTCGGCGCGGCGTCGGCGACCACGGTGGCCGAGGCGAGCGGGGTTCCCGACCCGCGGATCTACGACGTGGTCCGGAGCCTGGCCGAGCAGGGGTACGTCGAGACCTACGAGCAGGGCTCGCTCCACGTCCGGGCACACAGTCCGGCCGACGTGCTCTCGGACCTCCGATCGCGCGCGACCCGGCTCGTGGACGCCGCCGACGAGATCGAACGCCGCTGGGAGCGCACCCCGCCGGCGTCGAACGAGGCGAGCATCGTCACCAGGTTCGAGACGGTGCTCGATCGGGCACGGGGGTTCCTGCGAGAGGCCGAGTTCCAGGCCCAGCTCTCGCTCTCGCCCGAGCAGTTCGCCGACCTCCGCCCGACGCTCGAAACCGCCCACGAGCGCGGCGTGAACGTCCGGCTGTCGATCCACACCGATCCCGACGCGGACGATCCGGCAGACCTCCCCGACGACGAGACGCTCGGGGACGCCTGCACCGAAGCTCGCCACCGCCCACTCCCCGCACCCTTCATCGTGCTCGTCGACCGCACCCGGACCTGCTTCGGCCCCCACACGGCCTCGGTCAATCAGTACGGCGTGGTCGTCGACGACCGGACCCACGCCTACGTCTTCCACTGGTACTTCCTGACCTGCCTCTGGGAGGTCTGGGATCCCCTCTACGCCACCCCGACGATCGGGTCGCTGCCGGCCGAGTACGTCGACATCAGGCAGTGCATCAGGGAGGTCGAACCTCTGCTGGCCGAGGGCCGACGGATCGCGGCTCGGGTCGAGGGCTACGACACCGGGACGGGCGACCGACGGGATCTGACGGGCCGGATCACCGACGTCTCCTACCCGGGCGATCGGGGAGCGGAGACGGAGCCGATCCCGCTCGCCGAACTCGCCGGGCAGGCGATGTTCACGCTCGAAACGGACGAACGGACCCACCGGATCGGTGGCTGGGGCGCGATCCTCGAACCGATCGAGGCGACCCGCGTCAGGATCGAATCCGCCGACCGCTGACCGATTCGCACCGTTTACAACGGGTGTTGTAACTCCAGTAGTTATAAGTGAGTCTATCGTGTCCGATCAAAGGTGATGAATGGTGGTGACACACATACCAATACGCGGCGACGGAGCGTCACCCGACGTGACTTCGTCAAGGCGGCGGGTGCGTCGGGGGCCGCGACGGCGCTCGCCGGCTGTACGGTCGGCGGGAGCCAGGCGGGCTCGGGAGCCGTCCGATGGGTAACTGACTCGACCGGCGCGGACGCTGCGGACGCGATCCGCACCGCGCTCTACAACGCGGGGTTGTCGAAGGACATCGACCTCGACGTCATCGCCGGACCGAGCCAGACGGGCGCGCGCCAGTCACAGTACACCCGGTGGCTGTCGGCCGACCTCGCCGACCCGGACATCTTCATGATGGACAGCGGGTGGGCGCTCAACTTCATCAACCGGGCGCAGGTGCTCAACCTCACCGAGAACCTGCCCGAATCGACCGTGAACCTCGTCGAGAACGAGTACTTTCAGGCCGCGGTCGAGACGGCGCGGGGCGGGGACGGTGATCTCTACGCCGTCCCCCTGTTTCCGGACTTCCCGACGATGCTCTACCGGAAGGACCTCGTGAAGCAGGCGGGCTACCAGCCGGAAAGCGAGAACTGGGCCACCGAGTCGATGCAGTGGAAGAAGTTCTCGAAGGTGGTCGCCGATGCGAAGCGGCAGTCGAACGTGAACTACGGGTTCGGCTTCCAGGCGAACATCTACGAGGGACTCTCGTGCTGTGACTTCAACGAGTTCATGACGAGCTGGGGCGGGGCGTACTTCGGCGGCCGGGACACGCTGTTCGGCCCGATCGGCGAGCGACCGGTGACGGTCGCCGAACAGCCGGTGGTCGACGCGGTCAGGATGATCCGGTCGTTCATCTACGGCTCCGACGCCCCGAACACCCTCGACGGCTACGAGCAGATCTCGCCGCGGGCGGTGCTGAGCTGGACCGAGAACCCCTCGCTGAGTCCGTTCACAGCGGGGAACATGGTCGCGCTCCGCAACTGGCCGTACGCGATCCCCAGCTCCGCCGAGGCGTTCGGCGAGGAGAAACTCGGCGTGATGCCGATCCCGTACGGCGTCACGGCCGAGAAGTCCCAATACGAGAACATCGGCGGCCCGGTGGCGGCCCTCGGCGGGTGGCACAACGCGGTGAACCCGAACTCCGAACGGATGGAGGACGCGCTCGCGGTGGTCAACACGATGACGAAACCGTCGTTCCAGCGCGCGCTGGTCGAGGCGACCGGGTGGCTCCCGCCGAACCGAGAGGTGTTCACGTCGGACAAGGTGAAACAGGTCCCGGTCACCGGCAACTACATCGAGCAGCTGCGGATCGCGGGCGAGAACGCGATTCCCCGGCCGGTGACCGTCGTCTGGCCCCAGGAATCCACCAAGATCGCCCAGCTCGTCCACGCCGGGCTCTCCGGCGATTCACCCCCGAAACAGGCGATGAACACGCTGAAGGACCAACTCACCGCGATCGAGGAGTTCAACGCACAGTAACATGGCGACGGAACAATCATCCGAGTCGGGTGTACAGGGCAGTTCGGGTATCTACGGCGGCGCGGTTCGCTGGCTCGAAAACTTGAGCGAAACCGCGTTCGCGTATCTCCTGCTGACACCGGCGTTCCTGTTGCTCGCGGTGATCTCCTTCTGGCCGCTCGCGAGCACGTTCGAGATGTCGCTCCACGCCGACAGCCTCCGGGGGGCACAGCAACTCGGCGAGTTCGTCGGCCTCCGGAACTACGTCGCGCTGCTCACCGGCCAGCTCGACACTGTGGCGCTCCCACAGCCGTTCCTCGACCTGAGCCAGCCGTTCAAGAGCGCGCTGCCGGTGACGATCATCTTCACCGTCGTGGCGGTGTTCTTCGAGACCATCATCGGCTTCGGCCAGGCGCTGGTGCTCGACCAGGACTTCCGAGGCCGGCGGTGGGTCCGGGTCGCGATCATCATCCCGTGGGCAGTCCCGATCGTGATCCAGGGGATGATCTTCTTCCTCCTCTTCCAGCCCGGGATCGGCTTCGGCGTCGACGTCGTCGAGGCGCTCGGCGGATCGGGAACGCCGCTGGTCAACAGCGCCGAGGCGCTCCCCATCATCATCCTCGCCGACGTCTGGAAGACCACCGCGTTCATGGCGCTCCTGATTCTCGCCGGACTGCAGAGCGTCGACCGGAGCCTCTACGACGTGGCGAAGGTCTCGGGCGCGACGAAGTGGCAGTCGTTCAAGATGATCACCTTCCCCCTAATCTTGCCGACGGTGCTGGTCGCGATGTTGTTCCGGACGATCTCGTCGATGCGGATCTACGGCCTGATCGAGACGACCAGCAGCTGTACGACGGTCCCGTCGCTGTCGTGTCTCGTGGTGTCGACGTTCAGTACGAGGCGGTACGGGACCGCGGCGGCGGTGGCGTTCGTGACGGCGGCGATCATCGCGGTCGTGGTGTCGGTGTACATCGTCCGGTTCTGGCAGAACTCCAGCGACGGGAGCGGGATCTGAGATGGCGGGCGCACAAGCCGAGAGCCAGGCCGGCGACACCGAGAACGAGGGCGGGCCGTTCACCCGGTGGGTTCGGGGATCGATCCGGAACCCCGACCGGACCTATCGTGCGATGTTCTACGTCGTGACGATCTTCTTCCTCATCACGACGCTGTTCCCGTTCTACTGGCTGCTCGTGCTCGCGCTCACACCACAGAACGCGATCATCGACATGGGGCTCCTCCCCAAGGGGTTCAATCCCGAGGCGTTCATCACCGTGTTCGAGCGCCTCCCCTTCCACATCTACCTGTTCAACAGCTTCGTGATCGCGCTCGGGACCACGATCGTGGTGCTCGTGCTGGCGAGCCTCGCGGGCTACGTCTTCGGCCGGCTCGACTTCCCGGGGCGGGGGATCCTGATGCTCCTCGTACTCGCGATCTCGTACTTCCCGCCGGCAGCGTTCCTGCTCCCACTCTTTCGGCTGTTCACGGGGAACGTCGAGATCTTCGGCCTGACCAGCCCGATGCTGTTCAACACCCCACTCGGGATCGGGCTCCCGCTCAGCGCGCTGTTCATGCCGTTATCGATCTTCATTCTCACCACCTTCTACGGGCAGATCCCCGACGGGCTGGAGGACGCTGCCCGGGTCGAAGGGACCACGCGGCTGGGGGCGCTGTTTCGCGTCATCATCCCGCTGTCGGCACCGGGCGTGGCGACCGCGGGCGTGCTCACCTTCATCAACGTCTACAACGAGTTCTTCTTCTCCTTCCTGATGACCAACGGCCAGGCACAGAACTGGGCCCCGCTCGTGTGGGGCATTCTGGGCTATCAGACCCAGTACACCGCCTCGTACAACCTGATGGCGGCCGCGAGCATCATCGGCGTGTTGCCGGTGGCGATCCTCGTGGTCGTCGCCCAGGAACGCATCGTCAGCGGTCTCACCAGCGGCGCACTCAAGGAGTAACTCATGGCAAAAGTCACACTCGAACACGTCACGAAACGCTTCGACGACGTCGTCGCGGTCGACGACATGAACCTCGAGATTCCGGACGGGGAGTTCGTCACCCTCGTGGGGCCGTCGGGCTGTGGGAAGTCGACGACGATGGAGACCGTCGCCGGGCTGACCACGCCCACCGAGGGGACCATCCACATCGGGGATCGGGAGGTGACGAACCTCCCGCCGAAGGACCGCGGGGTCGCGATGGTGTTCCAGAACATCGCGCTGTTCCCGCACATGGACGTCTACGACAACATCAGTTTCGGGCTCCGGCTCCGGGACTTCGACAAGGACGAGACCGACCGTCGGGTCGACAACGCGGCCGAGATCGTCCAGATGGGCGGGATGCTCGACCGGATGCCGAGCGAGATGTCGGGCGGCCAGCGCCAGCGGGTCGCGATCGCGCGGGCGCTGGTGCGCGAACCCGACGTGTTCTTGATGGACGAGCCGCTCGCCAACCTCGACGCGAAGCTCCGGGTCCACATGCGGACCGAACTCCAGCGCATCCACCGCGAGCTCGGAACCACGGTGATCTACGTCACCCACGACCAGGCGGAGGCGATGACGATGTCCGATCGGATCGCGGTGATCGACGGCGGCAAACTCCAGCAGATCGATCCACCCCTCACCTGCTACAACGAGCCGGCGAACCTGTTCGTCGCAGGGTTCATCGGCTCACCGAGCATGAACTTCGCCGAGGGGACCGTCGGCGCGAACGGGTTCGAATCCGACCACATCGACGTGGAGTTCGATCCCGGTACGATCGGTGTCGCCGAGGGCGATGCGGTCACGCTCGGGGTCCGGCCCGAGGACGTCTACCCGACCGACGCCGCGGGATCGGTGTCGCACGCGACGAGCGAGATCGAGACCACCACCGACGTGCTCGAACCGATGGGCGACGAGATCTTCGTCTACCTCCTGCTCGCCGAAGAGGCGGAAACCGACCTCGAAGACCCCGAGGCGGGCGATCAGCTCCTGATGAGCGTCGATCCCGCCTCGGACATCGAGGAGGACCAGACGATGCGGGTGGTGCTCGACCGCGAGAAGATCCACCTCTTCGACACGGAGTCGGGCGAAGCGATCGCCCACGGCCTCGTCCAGCCGGCGCAAGCCGAGGGCGCAGCCGGGACCGAAGCGGAGGGTGACGACTGACGATGGTCACCGAGCTCGGCCTGTTCTACGTCGGCGGGATGACGCTACTCTTCGTCTTCTGGGCGTACGGCATCGTCTCGTTCGTGCTCGACGTGAAGAACAAGTTCATCCCGCTCGTCCGTCAGTACCGCCGCGGGCGGCGGCGCGAGAAGGAGGAAGCCGAACGCGACGCCGGGCGCGACGAGCGCGAGCAACAACTGTACTGACCGACGATCCGAACTCACGACGGAACGGTATCCTTACAATCCGCCACGCCCTATTCTGCCCCTGTGTCCTCTTCTCCCCCTCCACGCGTCGGGATCATCGGTCTCGGGAACATCGGCCGGTTCCACGCCGACCGCCTCGTCGATCACGGCGTCGACCTCGCCGGCGGCGTCGACATCGATCCCGACGTCCGAAATCGCTTCGCCGACGCGTACGCGACCGACACCTACGAGACCGCCAGCGATCTGTTTGCAGTCGCCGACGCGGTGATCGTCGCGACGCCGAACCGCTTCCACGAGGAGTACGCCGTCGACGCGCTCGAACACGATGTCCACGTGCTCCTCGAAAAGCCGCTTGCACACTCGATCGAGAGCGCCGAGGGGATCGTGGCCGCCGCCGAGGCGAGCGACGGGTTCGTGATGACGGGCTTCAAGAACCGCTTCGCCAACCCGGTCGAAGTCATAAAGAGCTTCCAGGAGCAGGGCCGGTTCGGCACCACGCGCCACGTCGAGGCGAACTACATCCGGCGGCGCGGCATCCCGGGGCGTGGCTCGTGGTTCACGAGCCAGGCGACCTCCGGCGGCGGATCGCTGATCGACATCGGGATCCACGCGATCGACCTCGCGCTTCACTTCCTCGATTTCCCCGAGGTCGTCGAGGTATCCGCGACGACGCGGTCGGCGTTCGGCGCGCGCGAGGACTACGCCTACATCGACATGTGGGGCGAGGACCTCGGACCGGGCGGGTTCGACGTCGACGACTCCGTGAGCGCGTTCATCCGGTGTGCGGACGGCTCGACGGTGAGTCTGGAGGCGGCGTGGGCGACCAACCGCCCGACCAACCACGAGTTCCTCGTCCGTGGCACCGACGCGGGGGCGTGTTTCGACCGCCAGGAGAACAGCCTGAAGCTCTACGAGAGCAGCAAGGAGGGCGTCGATCACCTCGCCGACACCGACGTCACGACCCGCTCGAACGACGCCATGGCGGCCGAGCAGCGGGCGTTCCTCGACGCGGTCGAGCGCGGCGAGTCGCCCGAGCGGAACACGCTCGAAGAGGGGCTCGCGGTCCAGCGCGTGATCGACGCCATCTACCGTTCCTCGGAGGCGGGCCGCGCGATCCGGCTCGACGACGCGACCCAGGAGACCCCGGTCGAGATCGACTGAGCCGTATCGGCCGACGATCGCGGGGGTCGGGGGCCCTGAACGTCTGTTCGCGCGGTCGTCGTGGCGTGTCACGTGGACGGTGGCGTGCTCACGGTGCCGCTCGGCGGACAGTCACACGAGACCTGCGAGTTCCTCGCCGATTGGCGCTGGATCACAACCCGGAGAATTAAGACGACATCGACTGTGATGCCGACATGGCACTGAAGATCGGCGTTCTCGGCTACCGGTTCATGGGGCGGGCCCACTCGAACGCGTTCGCACGACTCCCGATGTTCTTCCCCGACGCGCCCGACCTCGAACGACACACCCTGGTCGGCCGCGACGAGGACGCGCTCGCGGACGCTGCGGATCGGCTGGACTTCGCCACCACCGCCACCGACTGGGAGACGGCGATCGACGACGTGGACGTGTTCTACAACCTCGGGCCGAACTTCGTCCATCCCGAGCCCTCGATCGCGGCGCTCGAATCGGACGTCCCGGTGTTCTGTGAGAAGCCGCTCGCACCGACCCTGGAGGACGCCGAGCGGATGGCCGGGGCGGCCGAGGAGAGCGACGCGATCGCGGGCTGTGCGTTCAACTACCGGTTCGTGCCCGCGATCCAGTACGCGAAGAACCTGATCGAAGCGGGCGAGCTCGGCGCGATCCGCCAGGTTCGCGGGAAGTACCTTCAGGACTGGGGTGTCGATCCCGCGGAGCCGTGGTCGTGGCGGATGGACGAGGAGCTTGCCGGCAGTGGCGCGCTCGGCGATCTCGGTGCGCACACGATCGACCTCGCGCGATTCCTCGTCGGCGACCGCGCAGGCGCGATCGAGCGAATCAGCGGCCAGCTCCGGACGTTCGTCGACGAGCGGCCCGTCGATGGCGACGGTAGCGGGAACGAAACCCGCGAGGTCACCGTTGACGACGCGTACTCGGCCCAGGCCGAATTCGCCAACGGTGCGATGGGCACCTTCGAGGCCTCGCGGGTCGCCGACGGCCACAAGAACGATCACACGATCGCGATCCACGGGACGGAGGGCAGCCTCCGGTTCTCGCTCGAACGTCTCAACGAACTCGAACTGCTCCGTGATGGCGATCGGGGTTACGAAACGGTGCTCGTCACCGACGCCGACGACCCCTACGTCGATCACTGGTGGCCACCGGGCCACGTCCTCGGCTGGGAACACACCTTCGTTCACGAGGACTACGAATTCCTGTCGGCGGTCGCTGGGGACGGGGCGTTCCACCCCTCCTTCGCCGACGGTCTCGCCGTCCAGCGGGCGCTCGACGCGATCGAGCGCAGCGACGACCGCGGCGAGTGGGTCGCGGTCGAGTGAGCGCCGGACCGACCCGTCAGGAGAGTCGAGGCGCGAGCGAGTAGTGCAGCACGTTTATTGACGGAACGGTACTCGGGACGGACGATGCCACGGGCAACACCGCTGCGAGTCGGAGTCATCGGCACCGGCTACATCGGCACGACGGTCGGCGGGCAGTTCCACCGCCATCCGGACGCGACCGTCGCGGCGATCACCGACATCGCCCCCGAGCCCCGTGCCGAGGCCGCGGCCGCGTTCGGCGTCGGCGAGGACTCGCTGTACGACGATTTCCGGGCGATGATCGAGGAAGCGTCGCTCGACGCGATCCTCGTCGGGACGCCGCACACCCTCCACTACGACCAGGTGATGGCGGGGTTCGACCACGACCTCCACGTGTTCTGTGACAAGCCGCTGACGACGGATCTCGGCCGTGCCCGGGAGATCGCCGAGCGCGCCGAGACGAGCGATCGAACCCTGATGGTGGGGTATCAGCGCCACCTCAATCCGGCGTTCGTGGCGGCGCGCGAACGGTTCCGCGAGAGCGAGCCGCAGTGGATCACCGCGGAGATCACCCAGAACTGGCTGTCCGACTTCACGGGCACGTGGCGGACCGATCCCGACCTCTCGGGTGGCGGGATGCTCTACGATACCGGGAGCCACCTGCTCGACGCGGTGCTCTGGACCACAGGACTGAAGCCGACGGCGGTCTCCTCGCGGATGCGCTTCGCGGACGACGAGCAGCGGGTCGACGCCGAGACCACGGTGTTGATCGAGTTCGCGAACGGGGCGACCGCGAACGTCTCGGTCTCGGGCGATTCGCCCTGCGTTCGCGAGCACATCCACTGCTGGGACGACGACGGCGCGGTGTACCTCGACGGCCGGGAGTGGGAGCCGCGGACGGTCACGGAGATCGACGCCGAGAGCACCGAGCACAGCCCCTATATCGACCGAAACGAGGGGCCGAACAAGGCCGAGGCGTTCCTCACGGCGATCGACGAGGACCGTGCGCCGCCAGCGACGGCCCGCGACGCGCTGCGCGTGACCGCCGTGACCGAGGCGGCCTACGAGGCCGCCCGCTCGGACGAGTGGGTCGACGTCGCGCTCGACTGACCGCCGATCGGCGGGCGATGCCTGCAACACCTTTCCCGACGGGCCACGAGCCACCGGTATGACCGATCCCGCGATCCTCGTCGCCGGCGAGACCCTGATCGACTTCCTGCCCGCGGGGCCGGGACCACTCTCCGGGGTCGAGTCGTTCTCGCGCCGGGCGGGCGGTGCGGCCGCGAACGTCGCGATCGGGCTCTCCCGGCTCGACCGCCCGCCGTGGTTCCTGACGAACGTCTCGACCGACGGGTTCGGCGAGTTCCTCGCGACGACGCTCGACGAGAACGGGGTTCCAGGCCGGCTCGTGACCCGCTCCGATCACCCGACCACGCTCGCGTTCGTCGCCCACGACGCCGACGCCGACCGGAGCTTCACGTTCTACGGGGCGGACAGCGCCGACGGCCACCTCGATGCGGGCGTCGTTCCGGAACGCGTGCTCGATGGCGTCGAGTGGATCTGTGTCGACGCGCCGGTGGCGCTCGCGGCCGAACCCGCTCGCTCCGCACTCCTCGATCTCTGCGAGCGCGCCCGCGATCGCGGCTGTCGGGTGGCGTTCGATCCGAACACCAGGCGCGAGCTCTGGCCCGACGACGAGACCCTCCACGGAACGCTCGATGCCATGCTCGCCCGGACGGACGTCGTCAAGACCTCGGTCGAGGATCTCGACGGGACGTCGCTCGCGGCCGACGATCCCACCGACCTCGCCACGAACCTGTTCGCGGCCGGGCCGCACACCGTGTTCGTGACGCAGGGAGCCGACGGTTCGCGCGCGCTCGCCGCCGACCGTGCGCCGTGGGGAGCCGTCGACGTCTCTCACCCGGGCTACGACGTCGAACCCGTCGACGCGACCGGCGCTGGCGACGCCTTCCTCGCGGGCGTTCTTTGCGGGCTCGCCGCCGACGAACCGCTCGACGAACTCCTCGGGTTCGCCAACGCGGTCGCCGCGCTCACCACGACCGAGGCGGGGGCGATCGACGCGCTGCCCGATCGGGACGCCGTGGCGGCACTTCGGGAGTAACTGTTTGTGTGACGAACTCCGCCGCCGAGACCGACTCGGCGACGGGAGAACCGAGCGCCGTCGGCAGTCGTCGTGTTCAGCGACCGTGGTCGGCTTCGGGCTCGTAAATGTGAGCGTGCTTGCCGACCCGTGCCCCGTCGTCGACACGGGCGTTCTCGTGGACGTGGACGTGCTTTCCCACGCGCGCGTTCTTCCCGACCGACGCACCCGGGTGGACGTGTGCGTGTTTGTCGATGCGAGCACCCGCCTCGACCCGCGCGTTCTCGTGGATCTCGACGTGTTTCCCGATCCGGGCGTCGGTGCCGACGTGAGCGCCGTCGTGGATCGTGGCGTGCTTGCCGATCCGCGCCCCGTCGTCGACCTGTGCGCCCCCCTTGATGCGAGCCTTCTTGCCCACGTTCATCTCTCCCACACGAAGACGCTCGATCCACATAACGGTTGTCCGGCCGTCGAGTGTGTTCGACCAGTCACGATTCGGCCGGGACGACGAACCGATCGAGCGATCCGCTGAGACGGATCTGGCACTCGGTCGTACAGCAGAACCGTCGACACTAAAGCGGTGGATGAAACGGCTCGAAAAATCGCTTTCGACGGCCAGTCCCGAACTACCGTCTCAGGCACCAGGGACCGCAGCTGCGATGAACGACCACCGGGTGCCCGTGCGTGGTTCGTCGTTTTTCCGCTCTGCCTTCGTTCGATCCCGTCGATGTTGCCAGTCCATGTCCAAACGAACGATTCACTCGCATTTGAATACTTCGATTCGATGACGTTTCTGTCGTGGACGTTCACGAGAGACCGTCGGTCATCGGGTGTATCCGCCACGAACACCACGGGAGCCGCGTCGCAGTCGTGCGGTTCGGGTTCCGTGCTCGATCACCGATACACCGCGTCGCGTTCGCCACGGAACACCTCGAGCTCCTCGCCGGTGGGCAGGCCCTCGATGTCGCCGGCGACCGTCGTGGCGAACGCGCCGACCGCGTTGGCGAGCCCCGCGGATTCGACCGGGCCGAGGTCGCGCAGCCGGCCGGCGAGGAAGCCCGCCGCGAACCCGTCACCCGCGCCGACCGGGTCGACCACCCGCTCGACCTCGTAGCCCGCGACGCGTTCGGTCGTCGCATGGTCGGCGACGAGCGCGCCTGCCGCGCCGAGTTTGACCGCGGCGATCTCGGCCCCGCGATCGAGACACGCCGCGGCGATGGCCTCGGGCTCTTCGGCATCGAACAGCGCCCGGCCCTCCTCGATGCCGGGGAGCACGATATCGGTCGCTCCCACGAGTTCGAGCAGCGTCGACCGCATTTCGTTCTCGTCGTCCCAGAGCTTCTGCCGGAGGTTGGGATCGAACGAGATCGTCACGTCCGCCTCGCGGGCGCGTTCGACGGCAGCGAAGACGGTTTCGCGACACGATTCGCTGAGGGCCGGCGTGATCCCGGTGAGATGGAGATACTCGGCGTCGGCGAGGAACGATTCGGGGAGATCGGCGGGCGTCATCGTGCTCGCGGCCGAGCCGTGGCGGTAGTAGTAGACCGAGGTCTCGGAGAGCGCGCGACGTTCCTTGAACATGAGTCCCGTCGGGGCGTCGGGTGTGGTCGTCACGTGGCTCGTGTCGACGCCCTCGCCGCGAACGAACGAGCGGAGGTACTCGCCGTGGGGGTCAGCGCCGAGCTTGCTGATCCAGCCGACGTCGTGGCCGAGCCGGGAGAGCCCGATCGCGACGTTGCTCTCCGCGCCGCCGAGACTCTTCTTGAAGTCGGTGATGTACTTCATCGGCCCCGACTCCGCGGGGTTGATCAACACCATCGTCTCTCCCATCGTGACGACACGCGGTGACATGCTCGTCCGTGTCCCGCCCGAGACCCTAACCGTTCCGGAATCCACCCCGGGCACGAGTGTTATGGCGGTCCGCCGAGTGGGCCGTATCATGAGCTCGGACGACAGCACCGATCCGCTCTCGCTCGGTGGCGTGATCTCGCCGACGATCACCGCGTTCCACGACGACGAGTCGGTCGACTACGAGACGACCGCCGCCCACGCGCGGTTCGTGCTCGATCGTGGCGTCGACGGCGTGTTCCCGCTCGGGACCAACGGCGAGTTCGCGCTGCTCGATGCCGCCGAGCGCGCGGGTGTCGTGGAGTCGGTCGTCGACGAGGTCGGCGGCGAGGTCCCGGTGATCGCCGGCGTCGGCGCGGAGAGCACCTATCATACGGTGCGCAACGCCGAACGCGCCGCCGATGCGGGAGCCGACGGCGTGGTGGTCGTCACGCCGTACTACTATCCGCTCGACGACGAGGGCGCGCTCTCACACTACCGACGGGTCGCCGACGCGATCGACCTCCCGATCTACGCGTACCACATCCCAAGTCGGACCGGCAACGGCCTCTCGTCGGAGACGCTCGCCGAGATGGCCGATATCGACGCGGTCGCCGGGATGAAGGATTCGAGCAAGGACGTACCGTGGCTCGGCCGCGCCATCGCCGCCAACCCGGATCTCGCCGTCCTCACCGGCGCGGACTCACTCCAGTTCGTTGGCCGTGTGCTTGGCGGCGTCGGCGGCGTGAGCGCGGTGTCGAACGCCCTCCCCGAACTCGTCGTCGACCTCCACGAGACCTACGAGGCGGGTGATCTCGACCGCGCGCGCGATCTCCAGGACACCCTCTACGAGGTCCGCGCGGCGTTCGAGGCCGGTCCGTACCTCGCGGGCGTGAAGGGGGCGCTCTCGCTCCGCGGGTTCGACGCCGGTCCGCTCCGTAGCCCGCTCCGGCGGATGACCGACGAGGGGGAGGCTGCACTCGAATCCGAACTTCAGGAGCTCGGCGTTCTCTGATCTCGCTACCGTACTGCTCGTCGCGACTCACATGTTTTCGCAAAACCGCCTTCGTCCTCGTGTCTATCAACCCGGAGAGCCCACCAACAGCGAGGATACCGAGGAAGACCAGAAGCGTGTGCAACGTCCTCCCTGGAATACTCGATGCTGGCACAACCGCTCTCTCGTGCGTTCGGTTCTCGATCTTCAGCCGATGGAGAGAGGAACCAGCGGACCAGGACGACCGAAATCGTCGATCCATGCGGAGCGCCAGCGAACTACTCGTCGTCCCCGGCCAGCAGCCGTGCCGCACCGATCGCGAGCCCCGAAAGCGCCGCGAGCGCGCCGAAGCCAGGCCCGGAGCCGCTCGATCCTCCCGAGACACCGCCTGTCGTCGCGTTCCCATCGCTACCGGCCGTCGTCGCGGTGCTCGTGGTGGTTTCGGTCCCACTTGTTGTCGCGGTCGTCTCGGTGGAACCCGTCGTGGTCGCTGCGGTCGCGTTCGACGTCGGCCTGGTGGTAATGGTGGCGTTCGTCGTCGTCGTGACGCTCGTCGTCGCGTTCGTCGTCGGGGTTGTGGCGTTCCGTGTCGTCTCGGCCGTCGCCGTCGTGTCGGCTGTCGTCGTGTTGGCCATCGCCGTCTCGTTGGCGGATGTGTTTTCGGCGGTCGACGTGGTCCCCTCCTGTCCTGTGTTGTTCGGCGGGCGGATGCGGTGGACCGCGCCGGTTCGTCCCTCGGAGGTCTCCGCGCTCGATAGTACGTAAAGGCCGCCGTCGTTGTCCCGTCCGATGGCGAGGACGTACGCGCCGACGGTCCCGTTCTCCCGGTTCTCGATCACGAGCTCTTCGAGCTCCCAGAGCCCGTCGTCGGTCGGCGTGGCGGCGAACAGCGACCCGGTCGGGGTCTCGGTCTCGGCGGTCTTCCGGAAGTCGCCGAAGACGTACTTCCCCTCGAGCGCTGCGATCCCGTCGTTCTCGTAGACGTAGCCGCCGATGGCCGCCGAACCGACGCCCCGCCCCTCGTGGCTGTGCGGGTACTCGATGACCGGATCGATGAGTCGCTCGCCGCCGCGGACGTCCGGCGGGAGCTGGCTCGGGCACTCTTCGGGCGGGTTGCGACTCCCCTCGGGCCCGGGTTTGAAACAGTGCGTGCCCTCGCGGACGTTCCAGCCGTAGTTCTTGTCCTTCTCGACGATGCTGACCTCCTCGAACCCGTTCTGGCCGACGTCGGCGACGAACAGCCGCCCGTCGGAAAACCCCATCCGCCACGGGTTGCGAAAGCCCCACGCGAACTGTTCGTTCAACCCGGGGTCGCCCACCAGCGGGTTGTCGTCGGGGATGCCGTACGGTTTGTCGTCCGTTTCGCCGTCGACGTCGATCCGGAGAACGCTTCCGAGGAGGTTCTCCCTGACGTCCTGGCCGTTGCCGCCCTCGTTCGCCTCGTACCAGTCCTCGACGTGACCGGGGTTGTTGTCGTGTGCGCCGCCGCCGTCGCCCACGCCCACGTAGAGGTAGCCGTCGGGTCCGAACGTGACCGCGCCGGCGTTGTGGGTGTCCTGGGGCTCGGGAATTTCGAGCAGTCGGCGCACGAAGCTCGCGCTGGCCTCCGAGCCGTCGTCCGCCGAAAACTCCGCGAGCACCTCCGTGTGGGAGTACGAATCCGGCGCGTCGTCGGTCAGCGGTGCGCTGTAACGCAGGAAGAATCGTCCGTTCTCCTGGAACTCGGGATGGAACGCCATCCCCAGCAGTCCCTTCTCGCCACCGATCTCGGCCATCCGATCGCTCACGTCGACGTACGGCTCCGCGCGCAGGCCGTCGTCGGTGTGGAGATACACCTGACCCAGCCGGTCGGCGACGAACCGCCGGGTCGACGTTCCGGGTGGCTCCTCGAAGTCGACCGGGGCCACGAGATTCCCGTCGGCGACGGTTTCGAGACGGACCGACGACCCCTCCGGGATGTAGGGGTCGCTCTCGTCTTCGGTTGAGGTCTCCGTGGCCGTTTCCTCGCTCGATCCGTCGCCGAAGCTGATCGAGCCCTGCATCGAGGTGATGTGTGGTTCGCAGACGTACTCGGCCATCCCCTCGCGTGCGGTGAACTCGACGGACTGGGTCTCGCCCTCCTCGCTCATCACGTCGGTCCGCTGGAGGACCGTACCTTCGGAATCGAGCAGCGCGAAGTTGTGCCCCATCCCGTCGATGTTCTCCCAGACGACGCGGTAGGTGGTGCCGGCTTCGAGGGTCAGCGTGGGGTTGGTTTCGCCGGCGATCGAATCGGGAGCGCGACCCTGCCAGCCGGCGATCTCGCCACCGAGTCGGATGATCTCGGGCGACTGGGCCACAGCGCTGCCGAGCCCGCCAACGCTGGCGAGCGTGCCGGCGGCGGCGAGCGAGAGGAATCGACGGCGCGACGGGGCGGCGGATCGACGTGGGGAGCCGTGGTTCGTTCCATCCATCGTTGTGTGATCTGGCCACCCTGTGGTATCGGAGCGGTGTTCCAGGGCGGAGTGCGTGCCCGAATCGATGGCCGGCGTCCCCTTAGCGATTTGGATCGGGGAACGAGACACGAACCCGGCGTTCGTCCAGTGACGGATCGACGAACGCGCGGAACAGGGTCGATGCGGCCGATCGCGGTCAGTCGTGACGGAACGCGCGCTGGCCGGTGAACGCCATCGCCACGCCGAGATCGTCGGCGGCGGCGATCACGTCGTCGTCGTTCACCGAGCCACCCGGCTGGACGACCGCCTCGATCCCCGCCTCCGCCGCCGCCTCGATCCCGTCGGGGAACGGGAAGAAGGCATCCGAGGCCATCACCGATCCCGCCGCGCTCGTCCCCTCGGCGTGCTCGTCGGCCTTCATCGCCGCGAGCCGCACCGCGTCGACTCTGGAGACCTGCCCCATCCCGATGCCCGAAGTCTGGGTTCCGTCGGCGAACACGATCGCGTTCGACTTCACGTGCTTGATGACCTGCCACGCGAAGCACATCGACTCGATCTGTGCGTCGGTCGGCTCGCGCTCGGTCACGACCTCCAGACCATCGGGCGAGAGTACCTGCGTGTCGCGCTCCTGGACGAGTCGACCCCCGGTGATGGGTTTCTCGACGAAGCGGCCCGCCTCGGGGCCGAACCCGTCGGTGTCGAGCACCCGGAGGTTCTCCTCGGCCGTCAGCACCGAAAGCGCGTCGTCGGTGTAGCCGGGTGCGATCACGACCTCCTTGAACGATTCGACGATCTCCTCGGCGGTCGCGGCGTCGCACTCCCGGTTCAGCGCGACGATCCCACCGAAGGCGCTCATCGGGTCGGTGGCGAGCGCGCGGTCGTAGGCGGTCGCGAGGTCGTCGGCGGTCGCACACCCCGCCGGGTTGGTGTGTTTGATCACCGCGGCCGCCGGCTCGTCGAACTCTCGAACGAGGCCGAGCGCGGCGTCGGTGTCGTTGTAGTTGTTGTACGAGAGCCCCTTCGCGCCTTCGTTCACCTGATCGGCGTCGACGACGCTCGCCGCGTCGGTGGTGCGGTCGGCGTACATCGCAGCCGCCTGGTGTGGGTTCTCGCCGTATCGGAGTTCGGCGGCGCGCTCGGTGCTCGTCATGCGCCGCGACGGGAACGCGCTCCCCGTGTCGTCGCTGGCCTCATCGTCCCCGTCGCCGCCGCCAGCCCCTCCAGTATCGCCCTCGACGCGAACCCGGCGGTCGTCACCCTCGCCTTCGATTGCGAGTCGATCCTCGGCGAACCACCGGACAGCTCGGGGGTAGGCCGCGAACTCCGCCTCGGTGAGCACCCGCCGCTTGAGCGAGTCGGGGTCGTCGTCACCGTGGACCGGGACTGCTTCCTGAGTCACGATCGGGCCGCCGTCGACCGTCTCGGTGACGACGTGGACCGTGCAGCCGGTCACGCTCACGCCAGCGTCGAGCACTTGTTCGTGGGCATCCTTTCCCGGAAAGGCGGGGAGCAGCGACGGATGGACGTTGAACGCCAGCGGTGCATCCTCGATGAACTCGCTCGTGAGCACGCGCATGTAGCCGTCGAGACAGACGAGGTCGACGTCGTACTCGTCGAGCCGATCGAGGAGCCGCCGCTCGTGGGCGGCGTCGGATTCGTCGCCGTTTCGTTCGACGACTTCGGTCGGAATCCCGCGCTCGGCCGCGGCGTCGAGTGCGGGGGCGTCGGGGTCGGCTGCGAGTACCACTGCGAGGGTCGCGCCGCCCGGCTCCCGGTCGGCGATCCGGCGGAGGTTTCGTCCACGATTGCCCGCAATGCCGGCGATCCGTGTCATGATCGGAGGCGCGCGCGCCGCGCGCAAAGGCGTTCTCATTCACCCCGATCGGAGTCGCGCCCGTCACGAACGGACCGCCGAGATCACCCGCTGGCCGACGTCCGGCGCGGCGACGATCGCGGCGGCGGCGATCGTGCTCCCGATCGCCGTCACCGGCGTCGGCGGTACCGAAAAGTACAGTACGAGAAAGAGGACGCCGGCGAGCACCAGCGTCGCCACGCTGACGGCGGCCATCGCCGGGGTACGGGGCGTCGCCGGCTCCCGATCGACCAGCGCGTACCACGCGAGCCACGCCCCGGCCGCCCCGCCAAGCGCGGCGACGCTGTCGAAGGTGACCTGGTTGAGCACCCCGACGACGCCGATCGCGACCGCCACGAGGAACGCGCGCCCGGGATCGGTGCCGCGGTCGGCGAGCCGGTAGATCGCGTACAGGAGCACCGCGCCGATCGCCGTTCCGACGACCACGTCGACGAGGTAGTGGACCCCGAGCGCGAGGCGTGAGAACGACACCGCCACGACGGCGGCGGTCGCGACGGCGAGGCGCGCTCGCCAGGATCGGTACTCGGTGACGAGCGCCACGCCACCCCAGACGAGCGTCGTGCCGAGCGCGTGGCCGCTCGGGAACCCGTATCCCTCGGCGGTGGCGGCGTTCTCGTAGACGGGCGCGAGAAGCGACGGGAGCCACGGGATCGCGGCGGCGATCCCGGCATCCGGGGGGCGCGGGAGCATGAAGACGCCCTTCAGCGCCTGGACCGTCACGACGTACACGATCGGTAGCGCGAGGACGAACGCGCCGTGCCGGCGGGAAAGCGGATTGCCAGGCCGTGTCGACAGGAGATAGAGACTCCCGGCGAGAACGAACAGGAACCAGACGTCGCCGAGCTGGGTGAGCGCCGCGAGCACGACGACGCCGATCTCGCCGAACAGCTCCCCGAGCGCGTCCGAAATCCCGAGCCCGCGTCCGGGCTGAACCACGCTACTGTACCCCGGGCACCGGCGGCGCGATTTCGTCGACGATGGCCGCCCGGGACGCGACGGGACCGATCGCAACACCGGCAGCCGGTACGAGGAGGGATCGTCGGATCATACGATGCTGGTCGTCGGAAGACGGGCCACCGACTTCGGTGCTGTGGTACTCGCTCGACGTTGGAGACCGATCGGCGGACCGGCCCAACCGGCACGCTTTTTCGAGCGGTCGTCCCATCCGCGCCCATGACCGATCGTGGCCCGCTCTCGGCCGTGTCGCCGCTCGACGGCCGGTACGCACGCTACACCGACCCCCTCACGCCCTACGTCAGCGAGGGCGCACTGTTGCGCGCTCGCGTCCGCGTCGAAGTCGAATACCTCGTCGCGCTCGCCGATCTCGATGCCACACCGCTCGACATCGCACCCGACGAGCGCGCGACGCTCCGGGCGACGTACGAGGAGTTCGACGATGCGGACGCGCGGCGGATCAAGCGGATCGAGGTCGATGGAACCGACGAGCGGCCGGCGACCAACCACGACGTGAAGGCCGTCGAGTACTTCGTCCGCGACGCCCTTCCAGAGAACCTCGACGCCGACCAGTGGATCCACTTCGGGCTCACGAGCGAGGACGTCAACAACCTCGCCCACCGCCTCCTGATCGGCCCCGCCGTCGAGGACGTGCTGCTTCCCGCCCTCCGGAACGTTCGGGACGCGCTCGCCGATCTCGCCCGCGAGCATCGTGACCTGGCGATGCTCGCGCGGACCCACGGCCAGCCCGCCACCCCGACGACGTTCGGCAAGGAGATGGCGGTCTACGCCCGGCGACTCGATCGTGCGATCGACCGGATCGAGACCGCGACCGCTGGCCTCGCGGGCAAGCTCGCGGGCGCGAGCGGGACCTACGCCGCCCACCACGCCGCCTATCCCGACGTCGCCTGGCGGGCGTTCGCGCGCGAGTTCGTCGACTCCCTGGGTCTCGAATTCGTCGAACCCGTCACCCAGGTCAACCCGTGCGACGATCTGGCCGCCCTCTTCGACGCGCTGCGGGGAGCGAACGCCGTGCTCCTCGACCTCGATCGCGACGCGTGGCGCTACGTCTCCCAGCGGTACCTCGGCCAGCGCGCCGATGCGGACGAGACCGGCTCGTCGACGATGCCCCACAAGGTGAACCCGATCGACTTCGAGAACAGCGAGGGGAACCTCTCGAAGGCGAACTCGGATCTCGAATTCCTGGGGGAGTACGTCACCACCTCCAGGCTCCAGCGCGACCTCTCGGATTCGACGGTGAAGCGCAACGTCGGCGCGGCGCTCGCCCACTGTCTCATCGGCTACCGGAAAACTGAGGCTGGTCTCGCGAAGGTCGTTCCGAACGAGGCAGTCATGCGCGAGGACCTCGACGCCAACCCCGAAGTGATCGGCGAAGCCGTTCAGACGATCCTCCGCCGTGAGGGTCACACAGACGCCTACGAGCGGGTGAAGGAGCTCACGAGAGGCCGACGCACGAGCCTCGAGGACTTCTACGAACTGTTCGACGACCTCGACGTGAGCGAGGCGACCCGCGCGGAGCTCCGTGATCTCACGCCCGTCGGCTACACCGGCGTGGCGAGCGAGCTGGCCGACGACACGGTGTGAGCGTTCGTCAGCAGGAGCGTTCGTGATCGGTTCTGACCGCTCCTACGACCGCGCATCCTCGACGGCGGCGACGAACTCGGCGGCGGACTCGCGAACCGCGTCCCAGTCCTCGCGCTCGATCGCGTCGTAGTCGACCAGCGCCGAGCCAGCCCCGACCGCGACCGCGCCGCCCGCGAAGTACTCGGCGACGTTCTCTGTCGAGACTCCGCCCGTGGGCATCACGGGCACGTCGCCGAGCGGGCCCTGGAGCGCGCCGATGTGATCCGGTCCGACCGTCGAGGCGGGGAACAGTTTCAGGATGTCCGCACCGGCGGCCATCGCACGATCGGCCTCGGTCGGTGTCATCACGCCGGGAATGCAGACCGCGCCCGCGCGATTGCAGACCTCGATAACGTCCTCGTTGAGGTTCGGGGCGAGTACGAACGCCGCACCGGCCTCGATCACGTTGCGCGCGGTCGGTGCGTCCATCACGGTGCCGGCTCCCACCACGGCGTCGGTGTCCGCGAGCGCACGATCCACGTCGGCGATCATCTCGGTACACCGCGTGGCGTCGGCGGTCACCTCGATCGCGGTGACGCCGCCCGCGTGGACGGCCTCGGCCACGGGAACGATGTCCGTCGCGTCGATTCCTCGTAGCACGGCCGTCACGCCGCTGTCGACGATCCGCTCGCGAACTGCCTGCTTGCGTTCCATGACCCGGTTCCGACGGGCGAGAACAAAAAGGCGTGCCACTCGTCGGTCCAGCGGCCAGCCACGGAGCATTGCGCGTCTGTCCTCGGTGGAGCATCACCTCGCCGTGACCCGATCTCGATGGGGGCGGCAGAAGCGTACTCGACTGCTGTGAGACAGGTGGGAGACGGGGATCGGCAGTGTCACCGAACGACGGTCACGTTCACCGGCGACCGACGCACCACCGACTCGGCGGTGTTGCCGAGCAGGACGTGGGGGAACTCCTCGCGGCTGTGGTTGCCGATGACGACGTGATCGACGTCGTTGTCGTCGGCGTACGCGACGATGCGGCGTGCGGGCCGGCCGAAGACGATCTCGGTAGTCAGGGAGCGGTCGTGCTCGGCGGCGCGCTCGCGCGCCTCGGCGTGGAGCTCCTCGGCGCTCTCCTTGGCCCCCTCGTACCACTCCTCGGAGTAGCCTGGCATCCCGGGCACCCCCGCCGGCGATTGGAAGCCCGGCGCGAGCGGATCGACGTCGAGCGGGTCGATCACGGTGAGCACGGTGATCGTGGCGTCGGCCATCCCGAGGGCGTGATCGAGCGCGCGTTCCGATCGTGGCGATCCGTCGATCGGGACGAGGACGTGCATGGTGGACGATCGTTCGCTCATGGCGGGCCGTTGTTCGCGGGCGAGCAAAGCGATTTCCGTTCGAGCGCGCCGACGTCGACCGACGAGACACCGATCGCCCCGTCGGCGCTACAGCACGAACGCGAACACGAGATACGAGCCGATCGCGGAGATCGTGGGTGTGAGGAGCCAGAGCGTGACGATCCGTCCCGTGGCCGCCCGATCGAACAGGTCCTCGCTCGTGAGCGCCTCTGGCTCTTCCTCGCCGATCTTCGGGACCGGCCCGGTCGATGTGCCCGCGCTGGCCGCCGACTGCCCGGCGGGCGCTTCACCGGTGGCGAGTTCGCCCACCGTGGGCCCGTGTGCCGGCTCCGCGGCCGTATCGGTCGCCCCGGAGCCGTCCGCCTGCGTGCCGGCGGCCGTGAGCGCACCCGCCGAGAGGTCGGGACCACCCTCCCCCTCGATGGCGGCCCCGGCGGCGTCGGCGAGCGTCACCGCCCGTGAGGCCCGTCCCCACCCGAGCCCGATGATGCAGGAGGTCATGCTGACCGCGAGGCTCGCCGGGATGCCGAGGTTCGAGAGCACGGTGATGATCGTCGCCCCCACCAGGGAGACGAGGATCGCCGCGAGGATCGGGAGGTCGGTGATCCCGTCGCCCACGGTGTCAAGGGTGCGTCGTGCGATGGTGAACGCGCCGAGCCCCATCGCGCCGACGGCGATGAGCGTTCCCACTCCGGCCCCGATCTCGCCGCTGCCGACCAGCGGCGCGACCGCGTTCGCGGTGTTCGACGCGCCCGCCGAGAACGCGTTGTAGCACGCCACGATCAGGACGAGCACCGCACCCGCGACGTCCCGGCCGGTCGCACCCTCCCGGAGTCGGGGTCGCGGGATCGCTCCCGAGCGGTCGACGTCGAACAGTCCGTCCTCGATCCGGCCGAACGAAACCCTGGCGTCGAGGTACGGGTAGATGTACCGACCCAGAAGCACGCCGATCCAGAACGCGACGAGCGGCGCGACGATCCACGCCGAGACGATCCCGAACATGATGCCCTGGTTGAGCGTGCCGTTCGCCACCCCCAGCCCGGCGATCGCGCCGACGGCGGTCATCGAGGTCGAGGCCGGTACTCCAAAGAGGTTCGAGATGAGCAGGGAGCCGCCGGTGAAAAAGAGCAACACGACGCTCGCGGCGAGCGTGAACTCCTCGGCCACGATCTCGGAGCCCATCGTCGTGATGACCTCCTGGCCGACCGTCCAGCCGCCGAGCAGCGCGAAAGCCGTAAAGAGCACCGCCGCGAGTGTCTTGCCCGCGATCCGACTGCCGACCGCGGGGCCGAAGGCGACTCCCGTCGAGGAGCCACCGATGTTGTAGCCGACGAACACCGCGACGAGTACGCCCGCGACGAGCAGTGCGGAGACCATGTGTGGTCTCTGGCGTCGCCCGAGGGAATGTCGGTTTCGCTTTCCGTGCTGTGGATCGTCGAACGGGGGTGGGCGCGATCGACGAACGACGGCCGGCAGACGGCGGACGAACGCTACTCCTCGTACTCCAGGCGATAGCCCTCGAACTCCGCGAGGTGCGCTTCCTCGTCGGCGAGGAGTTCGGTGGCGAAGTCCTCGGTCACGGGATCGCCGGCCTCCTCGGCGACCGCGATCAGTTCGCGGTAGGTCTCGACCGCGCCCTCCTCGGCCTCGATCACGCCGTCGATGACCGAGAGCACGTCCGTGGGGTCCTCGGGCGGCTGGAGGCTCTCCTGACCCATTTCGAGCTCGAACGATCCCTTCGGCTGGCCACCCAGCTGGGTGATGCGCTCGCCGATCTCCTCGGCATGGCCGAGCTCCTCCTGGACATCGGCGCTGAGGCTGTCGGCGATCTCCTCGGCTTCGACCCCTGCGAGCGCTGCGGCGTTGGTCTGGTAGTTGATGACGGTCTCGAACTCGTCGTTGCGTGCGTCTTCGAGCAGTTCGAGCACGCGGTCGTCGCCTTCGACACTCATGGATCCACCGTCGAGCGCCGCGTCCTTAAACGTCCGTCTCTCGGAGAAGCTCGGCGAGTGCGTCACTGAGGATCGTGGCGGCGCGCTCGACCTCGGGAAGTCGGACGTACTCCCGATCGGCGTGGGCGACCGGTCCGTCCTCGTCCGCGAGATCACCCGGACCGAACACGACTGTGGGGGCCTCGCGCGCGAAGTACGACGCCTCGGTCGCGGCGGTGAACGGTCGCACCGCACCGCCCGACGCCTCCCGGAGCACTCGAACCACACACACGTCGGCGGGCGTTTCGAACGCTTCGAGGAACGGCGTCTCTCGTTCGGTCAGCCCGAACGAAACCGTGTCAGAGGTCGGAACCCGCTCGTCGAGGAAGTCGTTCAGCGCGGTCTCGAAGCCTGCCGCGGTCTCGGGCGGGACGCTTCGACGATCGAGGACGATCTCGCACTCGGCGGGCACCTGGTTCGTCGCGTCGCCGCCCGCGACGATCGTCGGCGTGAGTGTCGGCGCGCCGAGGTCGGGGTGGGTGTTGAGTCCGTCCGTCCGATCGTCGAACCCCGCGAGCGCGTCGATCACCGGCGCGGCCATCGTGATCGCATTGTGCCCCGTGTGTGGTTCGGCGGCGTGGGCGCGCTCGCCGGTGATCGTGACCCGGCCCTCGAAGCGCCCCTTCGCGGCGTTGCAGACGTCGAGTCCGGTGGGTTCGCCGACGATCACCCTATCCCCGCGTTCGGGATCGAGATCGAGCGACGGCACGAGCGCGGCCGCGCCGGTCGAGCGCGTCTCCTCGTCGGGCGTCACGGCGAGCGTGAGTCGCCCCCGCTCGGGCTCGGTGCTCGAAAACGCGGCGAGCATCGCGGCCAGCGGTCCCTTGGCGTCGCAGGCCCCGCGCCCGTGGAGGAGGTCCCCGTCGCGTTCGGTCGGGACGTGCGGCGAGACGGTGTCGAGGTGGGTGTTCAACACGATGTGGGGGCCGTCGGCGTTCCCGCTGTCCGCCTCGCGCGTCGCCACCACGTTGCCCGCATCGTCGACGGTCGGTTCGACGCCAGCCTCGCGGAGTTCCCCACGGAGGAGGTCGCACATTGGACTGACGTCGTCGTGGGAGGGCGTTCGGACGGCGCGTTCGAGGAAGTCGAGCGGGTCGACCATCGATCAGTCGCCGGCGGCCTCGGCGCTTCGGGGGCGTCGGCCGAAATCTCGGTCTCGCCCTCGCGCTCGGTCGGCCCGGCGAGCACCGCGCCGCGCTCGTCGAGCCGGACATCGAGGCGACCGCCAGGCGGCCGCACCGCGACCACTTCGGCGTCGGTGTGTCCGAGTTCGCGCGCGACCGCCGCGACCGCTACGGCACCCGTGCCACAGGAACGGGTCTCGCCCTCGACGCCGCGCTCGTAGGTGCGCTGATCGAACCCCTCGGAATTCGGGCTGGCGATCGTCACGTTCGCGCCGCGGGGGAAGGCGTTGGCGCGCCGCACCGCGGGGGCGACGGCGTCGAGGTCCACCGTCGAGACGTCGTCGACGAACGCGACCGCGTGGGGGACGTCGGTGTTCACCGCCGTCACGGTGAGGTCCTCGATTGGTTGTTCAACGAGCGGTTCGTCGCGCGCCACCGGGACGGCCGCGGGCGAGAAACTCGGGGTTCCCATCTCGATCGTCACGTCTCCACCGTCGTCGACCGTCGCGCGCTTCGTACCCGCCTGGGTATCGACCATGACGACCGTGGCATCGGTTCGCTCCGCGGCCCAACTCGCGGCACATCGCGCGCCGTTGCCGCACATCGGGGCGGTCGAGCCATCCGGTTGAACGAGCGTCATCACGACCCGGGGCGAGGCGTAGCCGTCTTCGAGCGCGAGGAAGAGCACGCCGTCCGCGCCGACCGCACTTCCGAGGTCGAGGCCGTCCTCGCGATCGCAGAGCCTGGTGGCAAACGCCCGTCGATCGGCGACGGGTTCGGCGGCGTCCACCACGAAGAAGTCGTTGCCCGTACCATGATACTTCTCGATCGGGATCATCGCTCGGCCTCCAGGCGTGTGAGGTCGTCGATCGTCTCGCGGCGCACACAGACCCGCGACTCGCCGTCGTCGAGCGCGACGACCGCTGGACGCGGCCGGGAGTTGTACGTGTTCGCCATCTCGTAACCGTACGCACCGGTGTTGCCGACCGCGAGGAGGTCGCCGCGCGCCGGTGCGGGAAGCTCGCGGTCGCGCGCGAGCGCGTCCGCGGACTCACAGACTGGCCCCGCGACCGTCGCCGACACCGTCTCGCGCTCGGCGGCGTCCGGCGCGAGCGACCGGATCGCGTGGTGGGCGTCGTACAGCGCCGGTCGGAGGAGGTCGGTCATCCCGCAATCGACCCCGGCGACCGTGGTCTCGGGCGTCGGTTTGACGGTGTTGACTCGGGTCACCAGTACGCCGGCATCGGCGACGAGATACCGGCCCGGTTCGATCCCGAGCGTCACGCCGGAAACACCTCGACCCTCGGCACTGCCGAGTGCCTCGCGTGTGGCCGCAGCGAGCGAGTCGAGATCGAGCGGCGATTCGGTCTCGCGGTAGGGGACGCCGAACCCGCCGCCGACGATCACGGTGTCGAGATCGATGCCGCGATCGACGACTTCACCGGTCAGTTCACCCATCCGAGCGACCAGCGCTCGGTGGGCGTCGAGGTCGTCGGCGTCGAGGATCCCGCTGCCGGCGTGGGCGTGGAGGCCACGAACGTCGAACCCGCGGTTCGCGGCCTCGCTCACGACGGCCGCGGCGCGCTCGCCCGGAACCCCGAACTTCGGATCGGTGCCCGTCCGCACCTTCGCGTGGTGGCCCGCGCCGACGCCGGGGTTCACCCGGACGAACAGCTCCCCCGTCCAGCCGCGCTCGGCGAGCCGATCGAGAGTGTCCTCCGCACCGACCGTGATCGCGATCTCACGGTCGGCAGCGAGATCGACTACTCGATCGAGATCCCTGGCTGGCGGGTTGACGGCGGTGTAACGCACACGGTCGAACCCTGCATCGAGCGCACGGACGACCTCGCCGGCGGCGGCGCACTCGGCCCCCAACCCCGTGTCGGCGATCGTTTCCAGCACACTCTCGATGGCGTTCGCCTTCACTGCGTACCCGATCTCGGCGTCGGGGAACGCCCGCCGGAGCCGGTCGGCGTTCTCGCGCACACGATCGAGATCCACGACGTACAGCGGTGTTCCGTGCTCGGCGGCGAGGTCGCGCAGACCGGCCGCCGGCCAGTCGGCGAGGCGTCTGACGGGCGGGTTCGCGGCCGCCACCGACGAAGCACTGGCAGCCTCGGTGGTCATCGGAGCGCTTCCTCGCGTTCGGTCGCTTCCAGCGTTCGATCCTCGACATCGGTCGCCACCACGGCGGGCTTGTACGCCCCGCCGTCGAACAGGTCGTGATCGCCGACCGACGACTCGACGAATCTGGTGAACACCCGGCGCTCGGGTGGCAGGCGACCGTAGATGATCTCCTCCTCAACGAGGTCGTAGACCGGAATCCGGGGCGTGAGCAGCGTGTTCTCGCCGACCACCGAGTCGTGGCCGACCACAAAGCCCGATGTGACACGACAGCCCGCACCGAGCGAGACCCCATCCTCGATCACGACCGGTGCGTCCTCCACTGGTTCGAGCACTCCCCCGATGAGCGTGTTCGCGCCAAGCTTGACGTCCGCACCGACCTGGGCACACGAGCCCACGGTGTCACACGAGTCGACGAGGGTGCCGTCGCCGACGTGCGCGCCGGCGTTGACGAAGCTCGGACTCATCAGGATGGCGTCGCTGCCGACGTGTGCGCCCCGTCGGATTACCGTGCCGTCGGGCGTGTTTCGGGTCCCGCGATCGCCGAGGTCGTCGGTCCGGCGCAACGGGAGCACGTCGTGGTAGTCGACGCCACCGTACTCCCGACCCTGGGTCTCGCGGAGGCTGAAGTTGAGGAGGACGCCCCGCTTCACCCACTCGTTGGCCGCCCACTCACCATCACGCTTCTCGGCGGCCCGGACCTCGCCGGCTTCGAGCGCGTCGAGGAAGGCGTCGAGCGTGTCGCGCTCCTCGCTTCCTGCGTCGCTCGCGATCAGTCCGTTCTCGGTGCGCCGCCACAGCTCGTCGATCTCGGTTTCGAGATTCATGGTTCACCCTCGATGACGTCGGCGAACTCGTACGTGCCAGGCGCGCGCCCTGCAAGCCACCCCGCGGCGTCGAGCGCGCCAGCCGCGAACACCCCTCGGGACTCGGCGCGGTGGGCGAGCGTGAGCACCTCGTCGTTGCCCGCGAGCATGATTTCGTGTTCGCCCCGGATCCCGCCGGCTCGCCGGACGTGGACTCCGATCTCGCCGTCTTCGCGCGGTTGTTCGCCTTCTCGACCGTAGGTCCGCTGCCCGGCGCTCTCCTCATCCTGTCCGGTGTCCGCGTCGCTTCGTACCGCGTCGATGTCGTCGAGCAGCGTCGTCGCCGTCCCGCTCGGCGCGTCACGTTTCCGGTTGTGGTGGGTTTCGGTCAGTTCGATGTCATACTCCGGCAGCGCCGCGACGGCCTCGACGAGCGCCGACCGAAGCGCGCTGACGCCGCGCGAGAAGTTCGTCGCCCACAAGACAGGCACCGACTCGGCGGCCTCGCGGAGCGCCGACTGCTCCGCGTCGTCGAGTCCCGTCGTGCCGGTCACGAACCCGACGCCGGCTTCGGCACAGGCCGCCGCGTACTCGGACGACGACTCGGGGCCAGTGAAACCTACGACGACTTCGGGCTGATGCTCGGCGAGGAGATCGGGGAGGGCGGCTGCGTCGTGGACCGCGTGACCGGCGACGCGCTCACCGTCCGCAGGATCGCGGTTGACCGCGAACGCCACCGCCACGTCGTCGCGCTCTTTGGCCGTTTCGAGCACCGCACGACCCATCGCGCCCGTCGCGCCCGTGACCCCGACGACCGTCACCGTTCGGCCTCCGGCGCTACGGGTCGTTCGTTGCGTTCGGTGCTCGCGTCGTCGAGATCCGCGAGGATTCTTTCGAGCGCGTCGCGGTGGTCAGTTCCGAGCCGCGAGAGCGGCGCGCGCAGGTTGCCCGCGACGTGGCCGCGGATCGCCAGCGCTTCCTTCAGCGGGATCGGGTTGGTCTCCCAGAACAGCGCTCTGAACAGCGGCCCGAGTTCGTGGTGGCGCTCGTGCGCCCGGTCGAACTTCCCGTCGAGCCCCGCGTGGACCATCTCGACCACTCGCTCGGGCTCGACGTTCGCAGCGACGCTGATCGTCCCACGAGCGCCCGCGGCGAGTAGCGGTAGCGTGAGTGCGTCCTCGCCTGAGAGCACGGTGAAATCTTCGTCACGGGTGCGCTCGATTAGTTCACTCGCCCGGCCGACGTCGCCGCTCGCAGCCTTGTAGCCCGCGACGTTCTCGTGGTCGGCGAGTGCCGCTGCGGTGTCGATCTCGATGAAGCGTCCCGTGCGGCCGGGGACGTTGTAGACGATCTGCGGCAGATCGACCGCGTCGGCGACCGCCCGGAAGTGTGCTTCCATCCCTGCGGGCTCGGGCCGGTTGTAGTACGGCGAGATCAGGAGGAGCGCGTCCGCGCCCGCTGCCCGCGAGCGCTCGGCGAGCTCGATCGCCTCCCGGGTCGCGTTCGAGCCAGCGCCGGCGATCACGGGGATCGAGACCGTCTCGGCGACCGCCTCCACGACCGCGACGTGTTCGTCGTGAGTCAGGGTGGCGCTCTCGCCCGTCGTGCCGACGGGCACGAGGCCGTCGACGCCCGCGCGTTCGAGGCGGCGGGCTTCGTCCCTGAGTCGGTCGAAATCGATGCTGTCGTCGGATGCAAATGGCGTGACCATCGCGGGGAACACGCCGTCGAGGTCGAGTGGTGGTGTCATTCGGTGTCGTCGTTGTTGGGTGGATCGGTGTTGAGACTCCGCAGCGAGACGCTCGAAAACGGCGCGCGACGGGATGCTACCCCGCCGCGAGCCAGCTCACGTGCGTTTTGTGTCCGCGCGCCGGACACCACACCCACGGCTCGCGGGCCGGCCGAACCAGGGTGCACGCCGTCGCATGCCCGCTACACCGCGCCCGTCGGACTTATACATTGGGTCGCGTGCGATACCTGCCGAACTTCGAGTCGTGTGGTAACGGCCCGACCGTAACACGTTTCGAAGAAGATGTTTTCCCATGAACCGTACGCCACTCTCAGATTCGATAGGGAGAGCTGATTCGCCTGCGACAAACACTGACACAAACGAGAGACCGCAGGCCACGTCCTCCCCAACCGATTCCCTCGTTCGCTCACTCCGTTCGCTTCCTCAGTCATCCCTCGCGCGAGTCGGGCGTCTTCGACGCCCTCCCGCGCGCCACCGCGACTGGCGACGAACCGTTTTTGCTGGACAGTACGGAACCACACCCGTCCGTGGCGAAACGCTTTACCGGGCAGTCTGTCGACTACCGACATGTCGAACGTCCATCCGGCCCAGCGCGTCGCAGTGCTGGTCGACGCGCAGAACCTCTATCACACCGCCCAGAGCGTCTACTCGCGCAACATCGACTACGCCGAACTCCTCGATGCGGGCGTCGCCGGGCGCGAACTCACCCGGGCGATCGCGTACGTCATCCGGGCGGACTCGCCCGAGGAGGAGAGCTTCTTCGAGGCGCTCGTCGACATCGGCTTCGAGACCAAGATCAAGGACATCAAGACCCACGCCGACGGCTCCAAGACGGCGGACTGGGACGTCGGGATGATCCTCGACGCGGTGACGCTCGCGCCGCATCTCGACACCGTCGTGATCTGTACCGGCGACGGCGACTTCTCGCGGCTCTGTTCGCATCTCCGGCACAAGGGCGTCCGGGTCGAGGCGATGGCGTTCGAGGAGTCCACGTCGGAGGAGCTTCTCGACGCCGTCGACGGCTTTACCGACCTCTCGGAGCGACCGGAGGCGTTCCTGCTGTAGCCCGATCCAACCCTCGCGTCTCAGACCGCGCCCTCTGAGGTCCCGACGAGCAGCGTGCCGGCGGCGATCCCGAGCGCGGCGATCGCGGCCAGCGGGACCGGGATCGAGACCGAGAGCAGCGACGTCGGGAGGGCGAACAGGAGGATGATGACTGCGCTCACCACGATGAGGGCCGCCCCACCGAGGACCTTGGTGCGTTCGTCCATTACTCGTGGGTGCGCTCCGATCGACCTAAATCGCTTCGAAACCGTTTCGGGGGACTCGATGGACGCGCTTTTGCTTGCCGACGACGGACCCGAACCGATGGCCGACGACGAACTCGCGCGACTGCGCACGATCGCGGACTACCAGTTCGGCCACAGCGCCGGCGACGCGCTGTTTGCCGGCGACCCGGAGATCCGACACACCGCGACCGGCCGGCCGGAGCAGGTGTTCGCTGGCGGCGAGCGCCTCGTGACCTACGGCGTCGACGGCCGGTTCACGCTCGGCCTCGCTGGCGGCGAGCGACTCCGCGGAGCGTTCGCCGCTCCCCAGGCCCGCGTCGTCGTCGGCGAGGAGAGCGCGCCGTTCGTCCGCGAGGGAAAGAACGCGTTCGCGAAGTTCGTTCGAACCACCGATCCCGCCGTCCGGCCAGGCGACGAGGTCTGCATCGTCGGCCCCGACGACGACCTGTTCGGCGTGGGGCGGGCGACGCTCTCCGCCGACGCGATGGCCGACTTCGAGACCGGGATGGCGGTCAAGACCCGCGAGGGTGCCGACTGAGAGGTGCCGACACCCGGCAGTCGGCGACCGACAGTATATGTGGCTGGTCCCCGAGGAATCGATGATGCTCGACATCGACTTCCCGTCCGAGGAACCGCGCTTCGTCGACACCCACGCCCACCAGCCGACGAGCGAGTTCCTGGAGGATGCCGGCGGCGAGATGATGGGCGACGCCGCCGGGAAATTCGGCACCGATCTCGAAACCTGGGGGTTCGACGAGATGGTCGAGGAGTACCACGAGGCCGGCATTCGCCACGCGGTCCTGCTCGGCTGGGACGCCGAGACCAACACCGGCAACCCGCCAGTCACGAGCGAGTACGTCGCCGAGGTGCGAGACGAATACCCCGACTTCTTCACCGGGTTCGCGGGCGTCGATCCGCTGAAGGACGACTGCGTGGAGTCGGCCGAGCGCGCGATCGAGGACCTCGATCTCTCGGGGTTCAAGTTCCAGCAGATCGCCCAGGGGTTCGACCCGAGCGCGCCCGAACACGACCCACTCTGGAACACCATCGAGGATCTCGGCGTTCCGGTGGTGTTCCACGGCGGGAACTCCACGCTCGGCGCGGGCAGCCCCGGCGGACGCGGCCTCCGAATCGAGCACGGGAATCCGATGCTGATCGACGACGTGGCCGCCCGGTTCCCCGATCTCCAGATCCTGCTCGCCCATCCCGCCTTCCCGTGGGAGAAAGAGCAGCTCGCGATCTGCCAGCAGAAGGGCAACGTCCACATGGACCTCTCGGGGTGGCTCCCGAAGTACATCGACGACCAGGTGCTCCACTACGCCGGCACCATTCTCCAGGACAAGGTGATGTTCGGGACCGACTACCCGATGATCCGACCCCGCACGTGGCTCGAATCGTTCGCCGAGCACACCGACTACCCGGAAGAAGTCGAACGGAAACTGCTGTGGGAGAACGCCGAAGCGTTTCTCGATCTGTAATCGACGGACAGCGCGTCGCCCGTTCGTCGCGATTTCGCGTAAGCGCCCGTTCAGTCCGCGGTACTCGACGACCCGTCGTCGGACTCCCCACCCATGTCGACATCCATTCCGTCGTCACCGTCGCTTCCCGATCCCGAGAAGAACTTCCGCTTGACGTATCGGACGCCGAGCAGCGTGCCGAGACCGGTGACGATCGCTCCGGGGATGCCGTATTTCTTGTATCCGTACGTTGCCGCTTTCTTGACCGCAGTCATCGCGAACATGCGACGGATCCAGTGCTGGTGAAGACAAAAGCCCTGTGCTTGCACCCCTCGATCATCGTGGAACGGTGGCATTACCGACCGCACGGTACCTCCATCGGTCGGATGACTTCAGGGGTCCATTTCCCCCGTCCAGCCCGCAAACCCCGTGTCGAGATCCGCGAAGAACAGCCGGATTTAGCCGCTGACAGTCGTGTGGTTCTTCGGACCGGTTTTCCGCGAGAGCCATCTACCGATCGCTGATCCGACTTCGCCAACCACACCGACCACCAAGACTGCGATCGATACTACACCGGCCAGCATGACTGTCTGTATGGCTCCGGCGAACAGGGGCTGGTTGAACGACGTGATGCTTCCGAAAGCGAGACCCATGTCCCAGACGATCGGGAGTGACCCGATCGCGCCTGTCCGGAATCCGATCCGACGAGCGTTGTTCGAGCCGTTGCGGGTCAGCAAGCCACCGACGAGACCAGCCCAGAAGACGATCCCGCAGTTGTACACCCCAGATGACGAGTTCGCTACGACGAACGCAGCCGAGACGAGCCCCGCAGGGACTGCATACACCCACGGATGCTCTGTCACGGTTTTCCGGAGTGTTTCGACCATCCTGTATCAGCCTTTTACTAACGATTCGAACATCATATACCCATCGACCGACCAGCGCTCCACCGTCCGCCCGAGCAAGTGCAACGCTCAAGGGACCCCCCGACCAATCGTCTCGGTATATGAGTCGACGGATTCCACGCCGCCAGGTTCTCGCGAGCGTTGCGCTCGTCGTCGCCCTCGGGTTCGGCGGCTGTCTCACGGTCGGCCCCACCGTCACGGCCGACACCGGCAACTCGGCGGTCTTCGAGCAGGTCTCGACCGACGAGCCGTGGGCCAGCGGCCGGGTGAAGACCTCGGTGACGCTCACCCCGAGCGCGACGACCGAGCAGGGCGTTTCGAAACTCGTCGTGATCTCCGGAAGCGGCTCCAGCTTCGACACCACGACGGTCGAAACCGGTCAGAGCAGCGGGATCAGCCTCTACCTCCCGGCGAACGGGAACGCGACGATCACCGCCGTCAACACCGTCAACGGGACGGTCGTCGACACGACGACGGTCACTACCGGCGGCAACGAACTCGTCTGACCTATCGCTGCGAGTCCCTGAGGATCAGCGGACCGATGGCGAGCGTCCGCTTTGCGACCGTTGCGACTCGGATGATGTAGGTGAGCAAGAGGAGGAAGGGGAGCAAGGAGACGGTGAACGCGCCGGCGACGACCAGCAGGATGTTCGAGATTCCGAACAGCGAGCCGGTGAACGAGCTGCCACCGACGAACGCGAGCGTGCTGCCGGCGACGACCAGCGCGGGCACCGAGACGTAGAGGATGAGCTGCGAGAGGTTGATGAGCGCCCACTCGAAGTACAGCGTCTTGATGTGCTCGCGCGCCGGTCCGAACATCGACAGCGTGGTTTTCAGCTCCTCGAACAGCGCGCTGTCCTCGTCGGTGAGGCTGTCGGCGTGGTCGTCGGCCATGCGTTCGACCTGGAAGATCTTCCAGCCGTAGTTGTAGTTCAGCGCGGCGAACAGCACGTCGAACGAGCCGAACGTCGCGCCGTCGAGTTCGTCTCTGACCTCGTTCGCGTTGCCGGTCACGCTGTCGGTGAACTCGTCGACTTCCGCGCGGAGCTGGTCGTTGTCGCTCTCGGCGATGGATCCTCGAAGGGCCTTCGCCCGGCGTTCGGTCGCGTTGACGATCGCGCGGAGGAACGCCGACGGATCGGCGGGCGTGGGCTGGCCGATCAGTTCTTTGGTGTACTCCCGGAAGTCCATCGTGTCGCTCATCCGTGCGTGCTGCTCGCCGAGCGGGCCGTTTTCCTGGGAGATGACCAACTGGCTGATCGTGACCACGAGCGTGGTCCCGGTGATGATCGCGCCGAGCATCGTCGAGAACATCGTTTCGATCGTGTCCGCGGACGTGGCGACCGACGCGAACGGCGGATAAACGAGGGTACCGGCGAGCACGAACGTGACGAACACCCCGATCGCCAGCAGTGCGGTCACGACGAGGCGGTTCGCCCCGAGCACGGCCCAGAGCTTGAGGCGGCTCTCGTCGGAACGCTCGCGCATCGTGTCCGCCGTCCCGATGCTGATATCCTCGTCGGGATCGGCGTCGATCTCGGTGTCGCTGTCCGGATCGGCCTCGATGTCGACCTCGCTACTGCTCATGTGAGTCCTCCTCGACGGGTCGCTTGAAAACGAAGTACTTCGTCCCGCCGCCGACGTACTCGACGGTCGAGACGAGCTCCCACCCCTCCCCCCCGAGGTCGTTCAACTGAGCCTTCGGATCGATCGCCTCCTTCTTGGTCGAGCCTCGCGGTGGGCGAAGCGTTTCGTACTCCCACTGTGTCATGGTCCGGTGTTCACGGCAGTCCCGTTGCGTTCCGGAAGCTAAACGGCTGTGCTTTCGGTGGCTGTGTCTGGCCTCTCAGTTCGTGAGACGGGTGCTCGAAAGCTCGATCAGTCACACGACGTCCTTTCGGCACTATCCGACTGGGACGCCTCGTATCGTACCGATCCCGGTGGACATCGCCGCCTCGACGATCGGGGAGAAAGCCGTCAAGTCCCGGTGGAGGGGTTGGAGCTTTCGTCCGAGAAGATCGACGATAGCGACGGCACTGATTCCGACGACAGCACCAACACATCAGACAATGACTGCTGGCTGCCGATCGACCATCCCGTTCGGAACTGCACGACCCTCGTCGGAGCCGCGATCGTCCGGATGGAACACCGCCCGGGACAGTCGCTCGAACGTTCCGCTCCCCCTCACGGCGTCTTACAGTAGTGGACGAAGACTTTGTGGCCCGCTGGGCAGTGGACTTTCTCGTACTCTCCGACGAGTGCTGCACTGCGTGTCACTGTTATCTCCCTCCCTGCATCGGGAGTCGGTGCGGTCGCCGTCCGCCCACAGTCCGGGTGTGGACACGTCACTTCCACCAGGTCTTGGGCCGTCAAGGCCGCCTGGCGCGCCTCGGAGAGCGCCTGGCGGAACGCGTCGTCAGCGCCCCGGTCGTAGATGCTTGCCACGTTCTACCCCTCCAGCTCCTCCATCCTGCTTGCCATGTGCTCGAAGACTTCGATGTGGTCGTCCTGCGGGCTGAACAGGACGAACTCCGTGTCCTCCTCGACCCAGAGCGTGTGTCCCGGCGGCCAGTAGAGCTGCTCCCCCGCCTCGCTGACCGCTTCGGTCCCGTCGCTGTAGCGAAGGTTGATCGCGCCGTCCAGCACGTAGCCCCAGTGGGGACACTGACACATGTCGTCCTCCAAGCCTTCGAGGAGCGGCGTGAGGTCGGTTCCGGCGGCGAACCGAATGCGTTCTGCGGCCAGCTCGCCGTAGTCGGTCGCCGCGCCGAAGTCCGGCTGCTGTCGTACGGTCGCGTTCGGCGTCTCCATCGCAACTGGCAGTTCTTCTTTCGATTTCTGCATCGTTTTGCCTCCCGGCGAGAGACGATACCGTGCGGGAGATAATGTAGGCATCTAGTGCAATTATGCAGTCCATGACGGTCTTGCGGAGGGTGCAAGGGCGTCACTGGCTGCAAGCGGGTGAACTGTTCTGGTGGGCGAATCCGTTCGATGGACCAACTCTTCGCCAACACCGAGCGTTACAGCCGACAACACGGCAGTCGAGGGCAAGTCCGGGATGATCACGACAGATCACGAGCGGGGCGTCCATCGGCTCACGCCACGATGGTTTTCGGATTGAGGGGTCGAGCGTCGCGTCTGTAGGACTCGTAGAGCGCTTCGGCCCACCGTCTCGCTTCGGGGGCGTCGGTATCGATCGTGGCCCGCATGACTCCGGTCTCGCGGTCGTAGCCAGCGAGTCCAATGCGGTCGTCGAAGATGGCGCAGGCGCACGGGAGGTCATCGTTCGTCAGAACGGTCAGATTGCCGCTCTCGATGGCCGCCGGGACCTGTTCGGGGTGCAGGGTCAGGACCGTCTCGGTGAGGTCGGACGGCCACATCAACTCCGTCTCCATGCCGTCGATGGCGTTCCGAAAGAGCACGTTCATATCCGATTTGACGGTCGTCGGAGTAAACCCACGTATAGTCTCTGTCTCCTCGACCAGCTCGACGAATCGGTTGGCGGTCCGGTGAGGCGAACCGAACTCCGGAACCGTGACGACCGCATCGGTAAACGACTCGACGTCGAATCCGATCTCCTCGGTCGGGAGCCACTGCCAGACATCGCGCAGCGTTTGCTCGGTTTCCATTCGTTCGAGCAGGGTCATCAGCCCTTCCGCGACGAACGCACCCAGCGGTGTCGCCTCGTATCGGTGCTCGATCCGCTCGATCCAGCACCGATCCTCGAACTCGCTCAGCATCCGCCCGATGGTGGACGACGATGCGCCGGTCAGCACTCGAAGGTCGGCCCGGCTGTGCGGCCGCTCGGCCAACGCGTCGAGCACCGCCACGCGGTGCTCCGAACGCACGAGGAACTCGACCTCGTCGAGTGGCTGGTCGATATCGTTCACGGGCCGCTCGTTGGGACCTTCATGGTCTACTATCCTATCTGTTTCTGAATGTTGCTGTCATAACGCCACCAGCTTTTTCCCTCGTGCTATCGGACGGGCTGAGCGCGATCGTTGTACGTCCGAACGTGCGCTGCCGAACCGCTCGCGTCGAAACGGCTATCCGCGCCGCCACGGTACGAACCACATGATCGTTCGTGAAACGGAGTCCGCCGACGTCGACGCCATCGAGGCGGTGGCGCGGGCGTCGTGGGAAACCGACTATCCGGCGATACTCAGCCGCGAGACCGCCCGCGAGGGCGTCGAGGAGTGGTACGCAGCCGATCGACTCGCTGCCGAGATCGAGAGCGACGACGCCCTAGTGCCGGTCGCCGACGGCGAGGACGGAGTGGTCGGGTTCGCCCACGCGGTCGCCGAGGAGGCGAGCGGGACGATCCTCCGACTCTACGTCGCCCCCGAACACCGACGCGAGGGCGTCGGCGGCGACCTGCTCGATCACACCCGCGAAGCGCTCGGGGAACGCGGTGCCGAGCGGGTCCGGGCGATGGTGCTCGCGGAGAACGAGCCCGGCAACGAGTTCTACCGCCGTCACGGGTTCGAACTGGCCGAGGAGAGCGAGACCGTCATTGCCGACACGCCCTACCGAGAGAACGTCTACGTATCGGAGCGGTAACCACGTCCTCCCACTGACCACATCCTACCGACGGCAGCCAGCAGCCGCAACCGGTAGTGCGTGACTCGCTGCGGACGGCAAACCACTTTATCCGTTCCTGTCGTCAGGAGAACTGCAATGACACAGTTCGATCTCATCGTGTTCGGCGGTGGCACCGGCAACACGGTCGCATCGGCAGCAGCCGCCGAGGGTCTGGAGACCGCGCTCGTCGAGAAGGGGCCGCTCGGCGGGCTGTGTCTCAACCGTGGCTGCAACCCCTCGAAGATGTTGATCCAGCACGCGAACGTCGCCAATCAGGTCCGGAACGCCGATCGGTTCGGGATCGACGCGACCATCGACGAGATCCGTTTCGGCGAGTTCGTTCGGGCGGTGAACGCGGAACTCGCCGACGCCGCCAGCAGCAAGGAGACGAACAAGCGCGAGGAGGAACACCTCACGCTGTTCCAGCAGGAGGCACGGTTCGTCGACGACCGCACGATCGAGATCGTCGAGAACGGCGAGACTCACACGGCCGAAAAAGTGGTCATCGCAGCCGGCTCCCGGCCCGTGGTGCCCGACGCGATCGACGGACTCGCGGACGTCGACTACCTCACCAGCGACGACGCCATCCGGCTCGAAACACCGCCCGACCGGCTCGTGGTGCTCGGTGGCGGGTACATCGCGGCGGAGCTCGGCTACTTCTTCGAGTCGTTCGGCACCGACGTGGCGCTGATCGAGATGGAAGACAGCCTGGTGTCCCGCGAGGACGACGAGGTGGCGGCGGCGTTCACCGAGATCGCGGCGGACCGTCACGACGTACACACCGGTCACCGAGCGTCGTCGGTCGCCAAGTCGGATGGCGAGATCACGGTTACCGCCGAGTCGGAGAACGGTGACGAGGTCGCGGTGTCGGGCGACGAACTCCTCGTCGCGCTCGGCCGCCGGCCGAACACCGACGGGATCGACCTCGACGCGACGAGCGTCGAGACCACCGACGCCGGGTTCATCGCGACCGACGAGCGGCTCCGGACGAACGTCGAGAACGTCTGGGCGATGGGCGACATCGCCGACAACGGGATGTTCAAACACTCCGGCGACTACGAAGGCGAAGTGATGATCGACAACGTGGCGCGCGAATCGGAGCGGGTAGCGGATTTCACCGCGCTGCCCCACGCCGTCTTCACCGAACCTCAGATCGGCGCAGTGGGCGAGACCGAATCGGCGCTCGACGATTCGGGTCGGGAGTACGTCGTCGGACGGGCCGAGTTCACCGACACCGCGATGAGTCGGGCGCTGAAACTCGATCACGGGTTCGCCAAGGTCCTCGCCGATCCGGACACCCGCGAGATCCTCGGGTGTCACGTCATCGGCCACGAGGCCTCGATGCTGATCCACGAAGTCACACCGGCGATCCGGTACGGCGCGACGGTCGACGACCTCGCGAACACCCTCATCCACGCCCATCCCTCGATGAGCAAAGTGGTGATGAAGGCCTGCAAGGACGTCCCTGAGAGCGTGGAGTAGACTCGGCGCAAACGATCGAATCGTCGGGATGTGCAGGCACAACTGTTACCTATCAACGTGCCGTCCTCGAGGACGCATGCTCGACGACAACAAGACCGTTTTCCACCTGATCGAGGGCGGTTCGGACGAACAGGATCTCGCGCTCACACTCGCGGAGAACCTCGCGGGCGACGAGTCCATCGACATGGACGACATCGCGGTGCTCGCTCAAGCGGAGGGCATCGATCCAGTGACGACCGACGGGGAAAAGAGCGACCGCGTCGAATCGCTCGTCGACGACGGCGTCTCGGTCAAGGCGTGTTCCAACACCCTCGAGATGTTCGATCTCACCGAGTCGGACCTCGTCGACGGCGTCGAGACCGTCTCCTCGGGCGTCGGCGAACTCACGCGCCTCCAGAACGACGGGTACGCCTACATCCGACCGTAGCAGGTCACGAGGGCCGGTGACCGGTTTCCCGTCGATCACTACCCACTGCCTCCACACCAGTGTACTGCGTCGTAGTCACATACCACCGTCCGTCGGTTCGCCGGCGGAGCCCACATCGGTTTACGCCGCCGATGCATCGGGCACGCCATGACAGCCGACGAACCGGCCGTCGAGGGGGACATCCGCGAACGGATCGCGAGCGACCCCTACTGCGACACGCTGGGGATCGATCTGGTCGATCTCGGGCCAGGCACCGCGCGCACCGCACTCACGATCACCGAGGAGTTGCTGAACTTCCACGGAACGCCCCACGGTGGGGCGGTGTACTCGCTCGCGGACGCGGCGTTCGCGGCGGCGTCGAACTCGCATGGAGAAACCGCCCTCGCCCTGGAGACCAACATCTCGTATCTCGACAGCGTCGAGGTGGGAACGACGCTCGTCGCGACCGCCGAGGAGACACACGCGAGCGGGCGAACCGCCGAGTACGAGGTCGTCGTTGTCGGGGACGTCGGGGATCGAAACGAGAAGGGGGAAGACGGGGGCGACGCGGTGCGGATCGCGACCTTCCGTGGGCGGGTCTATCGACCCTGACCATCGGCTCCGTGCGAGGTCAGTCTCGCGTGGGCCTGAACACCCGAAGCGTGCCGCGTTTGACCGGCTCCGCTCCGATCTCGGTGAAGCCACGGTCGGTGAACACGTCCTTCCAGTTGCGGTAGTACAGCGGGACGCCGTCGACCTCGTTCACCGCGTCCGTGGCCGCGCCCCGACGATCCGCCGCCTCGCCCTCGTTTTCGGCCGTGATGAGGCGATCGTCGGTGATCCGGTGGAGTTCGTCGAACACCCAGTCGTCGTCGGGGTGGACGTGTTGCAGCGTCTCGACCGAGAACACGACGTCGAACCGGCCGTCGTCGAACCCGGTGATCGTGTTCTGGATGGCGTCGACGTGAAACGTGCCCTGGGCAGCGAGTTCGGGGTAGGTCTCGGCCATCACGTCGAGCGCGTCGGGGTTGATCTCGATCCCGTGGAGGTTCTCGTAGCCGTGATCGTGGAGGTGCGCGAGGTGGCGGCCCACGCTGCAGCCGAGTTCGAGGATCGCCGCGTCGCGGTCGACGGATGCGAGGCGCTCGCGGATCGCTTCGCTCGTCGCGTTCGGCCCGTGGTGGGCGTAGTACGTCGGCGAGTACGCACCCGTTCGTTCCGCCCACCGTCGTCTGGCCTCGGAGGAATCCACGTCCGCCAGAGCACGTCGGCGCGTAAAGACACTCCGACTCCCGGTCCGTGTGCCGTTCCCGGGCCGTGTGCCGTGCTACCGGACGATGCCCATGACTTAACTGTGTCGGCTCCCTATGAGGGTTGTGAGTGAACAAAACGGGCGTCGAAACCTCCGTATGCCCGACGACGACGAGCTGTTCGCGGTCGTGACCGAACACAACGGCGGGAACCACGTTCGCGTCCGGTGTGAGGACGGCGAGAACCGGATGGGCCGGATCCCCGGCCGAATGAAGTACCGAACGTGGATCGAAGAGGGCGACGTCGTCCTCGTCGAGCCGTGGAGTTGGCAGGACGAGAAGGCCAACATCGAGTGGCGCTACAAGAGCCAGGACGCCGACCAGCTCCGACGCGAAGGCCATATCGAGTAGCGCTCGTCGCGCTCGAACGGCCAGGCCCCACCATCGAGGCTTCCACCACACGACCGCTACAGCGAACCGCCACGCTGCCCGGATCGGTGCTGTTTTCTCAGCGAACCCTTGTCCCTCGATCACACCCCACACACCGCTCGTACGGTGAGTGCCATCGGGAACGTCCGTGTCGAAACGCGCAACTCCCGCCCCCGGGTACGGCCGAGCAGTGACCGAGTACGATGCGGTGCTGTTCGACAACGACGGCGTCCTGATCGAGCCGCCGGCACCTGACACCCAGCGCGAAGCGACGCGGGCCGCGTTCGCCGAGATGGGTATCGACGCGGTCGATCGACGCCACGTTCTCGACGTCGTGAACGGCGTCACCGTCGAACGGCTCCACGAGATCTGCGCCGCTCACGACCTCGACCCGGACGCGTTCTGGGAAGCGCGCGAGCGCCACGACGAACGCTCCCAGCTGGACGCGTTCAGAGCGGGCACCAGGGATCGCTACGACGACGTTGCGGCGATCACGGACCTCTCGCAGGCCTGTGGCGTCGTGAGCAACAACCACCACTCCACCGTGGCGTTCGTGCTGGAGTTCTTCGAGCTGCGATCGCCCTTCGACACCCACTACGGCCGCGAGAAGACCGTCGACAGTCTTTGGCACAAGAAGCCGAACCCACACTACCTCGATCGAGCACTCGACGACCTCGACGCCGAGTCGGCGCTCTACGTCGGCGACAGCGAGAGCGACGTGATCGCGGCCCGTCGGGCGGGCATCGACTCGGTGTTCGTCCGCCGAGCGCACTGCCGTGACGTGACTCTCGCGGCGACGCCGACCTACGAGGCGGACGACCTCCACGAGGTCGCGGCGATCGTCGATCGATAGTTCCTCGGTCGGATCGGGAAACGTCGCGAAGGAGCGTTCGTCTTCGAGCTACCCCTCAGCGCCGCCGGACGGTCCGCACGGCGGGAAGCCCTCGACCTGGACGAAAACCTGTCTGTTCTGTGGGTCGATCTCCTCCCAGCTCACGCTCCCCCGTTCGACGATTCGATCCGGTGCCATCGCCGGATCGCTCAGGACGGTGTAGGCGGTGAGTCCCGGCGGGCGGAGCGATGGTCCCTCGCTCTCGCCGCCCTCGCCACCGCCCTCCCCGCCGCCCGGCGGCTGGGCGCAGAGGTCCGGCAGGGGATCGGCCGCCGGGCCACTCACTTCGCCGACGACGATCCGCATGGCCATCCCGAAGATCTCGTGCGGTGCGCAGTTCATCTCGTAGACGCCTGGCTTCTCGAACGTGTAGAGCCAGTACCCGCCCTGAGGCAGCAACGGCCCGGAAAACGGCGGCACCAGCCGTGGGATCCGCCGTTGGTAGCCGAACTGCGGGTGGTACGCCACCACGTTGTGGTGGGGCGTCGCCATGGTGAACTTCACCGTGTCGCCCGGCTCGACGTACAGTCCCGTGGGCTCGAAGAAAAACCCCGCTCCGCCTTCGCCCTGACTGATGAGCGCCTGAACCTCGTGATCGGGTTCGACGGGTGGAGCGACCTTCGCGACCTGTGAGGAGAACCCGTACACCGGATGCACCTCGTGATCCGAGACGAGCGCGTTGCCGTCCTGGAGCCTGTCGACGGGGATGCGTCCGTCGCTCTCGTCCTCGTCGCCGTGAGCGCTGGCGATCCCGCTGAACGCCGAGAGGCCCACGCCAGCGCCGAGCGCCTGGATGACGCGTCGCCTGTCGAGTCCGTAGTCGATACCGCTGTCGTCCGTCGAGTGGTTCGGATCGGTCATGATCCACCGACAGCGTTCCGCCGTATCGTCGTATAGGTGGACGCTAGGCGGCTAGCGGGTGGACGTTTGGGGCGTCGAGTCCGAGGAGCAAACGGAAGGTGAGCCCACTCGTGACACTCCTCGACCGTCTTCGACATCTCGCACGCACCCCGCTGGCGAACCTCCGGCGGAGTCTCTGGTGGGTGCGCAAGACGTTCTTCACGAAGCCGCGCTCGTCGACTCGCTCGCTCACCGTGCCGCTGTCGGTCGCGGAGGTGACACGGTTGCTCGGCCAGCACCATTTCGAGCCCGGGTGGGAGCTCTCCTATCACTACCGAGGCGAGATCCTCAACCTCCGACGGGTCGAATACGTGGCTCATCCGTCCGGCCTCGAATGGTGGCAGGTGCATCTCCGTGGGTACGACCACCCGGACGGGCTCGAACTGGCGGCACACTTCGAAACCGAGCCGAGCGAACACCCCGACACGCATATCGAGACGGTGGGTCTCGACGTCGACCGGGGGATGGCAACGCTCACGGACCTACTCGACGAGCACGACGTCGAATACGAACGCTCCGACGGATGACCGTTCCGCCGACGTTGGCTGGCCCGTATCCAGCCGTCGGCTCGCGATTCACTACCTCGGACCGAGTCCGGAAACGAACTGGACGTTCGACTCAGTAGTCGAGCGCGAACGCCAGGAGGTCCCCCATCGTGAACTCGCCGTCGTCCGAGTGCGGTGCGGGAAGCGTCGGCTCCCAGCCGGGTTCGACTGTCAGGTACGAGCTCGGATCGGCGGCGGCCAGCCCGACCAGCACCTCCGCGACGATCCGACTCCCGACCGGCCCGAGTCGCTCGCCGCCCGTTCTCTCGCGTGCCTCGCCGAGGACGTAGTACCACAGCGGGGCCTCCGTCTTCGGGGGCTGGTCGTGCGCTTCCAGCGCCTCGTCGAACCCGATCTCCTCGTTCGAGAGGGGCTCCTCCTCCATCGCCCGGGCGACCGCCTGGCCCGACGGGAGGCCGAGCCGTCGGCCCCGCACGAGGTTTCGGGAGGCGAGCGATCGCAGCCACGGCTCGTCGGCGGTCATAAAGGGTAGATCGAGCAGGTCGGGCGCGAGCTTCGGATCGATCCCGGTGATCGGCTGGGGGTCGATATCGCCCTCGATCGCGAAGAGATGTCGCCAGTCGACGACCCTGTCCTGGGTGACTGGCTCGAACCCACGCCCCAGACTCGTCTGTGAGTTCGTGCCGAACAGTTCCAGGGGGTTGTCCGCGTCGAAGGTGTCGTTGACGCGGTACTCGAAGCGTGCCTGGCTGTGGCCGAACCGATACGCAGCGCCAGCGAATTCGAGCGGCAGGTAGGCGTCGTCGTCCCGGTCGATCGTGTAGTACTCGCGTTCGTCGCGGACCGCTTCGACGACCTCGGGCTGACAGACCCGCGGCAGGAAGTCCTCGAGGACGACCCACTGGTAGTGCCACCGAACGAGCTGTTGGGCCTCGCCGAACACCTCCTCGTCCTCGCCGTCGCGCAGCCAGTCCACGACCCGGTTGTGGAACTTCAACATTGCGTGCTGGAGCTGGGCGACGAGAAGGTTCTCGTCGTTGCGCGGATCGCCGATGATGGCCGTCCCGTCGCGGGTGCGCGAGAGGTCGTTCGGCTCGTCCGCGTCGTTGAGTCCGAGCAGGAACTTCTCGCCGTCGCCGGAGTGCGGTCCCGAGCCGAACGTCGACTGGTAGAGATGGCGGGAGACGTCGGGACCCGAACCGTAGACGTTGTCGAGGTCGAGCCGCGGCGTCCGGAAGTTCCGGAGCGCGTCGGGATCGTTCTGCCGGCTGAGGCTCGACAGCGGGTCGAGCGTGATGTCGTGATCGATGAACTGGCCGAGGAAGACGTAGCCGGCAGGGGCCTGGGCTTCCTCGACCGGCGTCTCGCCCTCGTCGAGAGGGCCGTCCGGGAGCCCCAGCTCCTGTAGGAAGGCCACGTCGTGGTCTGCGGCCTGGAGATACGGGAACAGCCGCCCGAATCGGCCGTGTCCCGGGGAGGCGGGGCCGCGAGGGACGTTCATCATCCCGCGGTGGTTGACCGTGCCGTGGTGGGGTATCGTCGGCATCCCCGGCTTCTCGTCCATCGACATCGACCCGCCCATCGATCCGCCGCTGGACGAACCCGTCTCGCCGTCGTCGGTCGACACCGGGACGAAGAGATCGACGGCGGTCGTCGTGTCGCTCAGCGCGACCGCTTCGGTGTGGAGATCCGTGTCGGCGTCGAGCACCCGGACGTAGACCTCCGGCACGCCCTCCTCCGGGCCGCCGATCAACTCCACGTCGAACACCAGTTCGAACCGCCCGTCGCCGTCGGTGTCGGTGGTGCCGAGCAGGTCGTCGGGACCGGAATCGGCGTCGAACGCTTCGATTCGCGTGTCCGCGAGGGGACCGTTCGGTGGTGAGACGACCGTGCCCTCGAGCGTGTACCGTTCGCTCATCGGCAGCTCCTCCCGACAGTGGAGCCCCTTCGCCGACCAGACCGATCGCTCGGGAACGGACCCGTCGCCCGAACGCCAGCGCGTGTGGTCCCGGTCACGGTGGTCGGTTCCGTCGAGGTGGCGTCGAGCGGCCACACGTGTTGCCGCCAGCCCCCGTCGTCGACACTTCCTTCGCTTGCGATATCGTTTGGACCCGTCATGATCCACCGGTAGCGTCGCCACGGACCGTGATATACCACGACGCTAGGTGCATAGCGGGACACCCGGGGTTGTTCTCGTTGGTGATGTTGCCGACGGAAGGTCGTCGTAGATTCAGGAGAACGGCAGTTCGGACGATCGCTGTTAGCTTCAGAGGGGCTGAGATCGGTCAAAAAACCGTCTGTAGCGGTTGTGTGTCGATATCGCACAGCTGCGGTGGAATTATTGTCGTTTTGGTTGATACTTGGTGTTGATGGCGAGCTATGCGCAGCTTCGAAGTGCCAAGTAAACGGGGGGCGGCGTTCACGGGATCGACGAACCGCGAGGATAGCGGGAAAGGGAGCCGGCTGAGATCGGTCACTGTCGCGTACGGCGTCGATCGGCGGTTCGAGACCCTTCCGGGGAGGCCGGGCTGATGGTGGGGTCGGCTCCGGTGTACGTGACGCTGCTCGCAGTTTCAGCGGCGGCCACTGTCGGATTGGGACTCTACGCGTGGCGACGGCGGCGCGCGCCGGGCGCACGGGCGTTCGCCGGCCTGATGGCCGCCATGACGGTCTGGTCGGCGGCCGGGGCCGCGACGACCGTTTCGTTCGATCCGGGGGCACACCTGTTCTGGGAGAACGTCCAGTACTTCGGGATCGCGTTCGTCCCGGTGTGCTGGCTGCTGTTCGCGACGGCGTACACGGGCTACGACGAGGTCGTCTCGCGGCGCTCGATCTGCCTGCTCTCGGCGCTTCCGGTGGCGACGCTCGCGCTGGTCTGGACCAACCCCTGGCACGGGCTCGTCTGGCTCGACAGCGAGGTGGTCGTCGTGGGCGGGATCGCCACGGTCCAACACCAGCTGGGGCCGTGGTTCTGGGTGAACTTCCTCTACGCGTACACGCTCATCGGCATCGCGTCGTTCCTGCTGCTTCGCCTCGCGGTCGTCTCGGAGTACCTCTACGCCGATCAGTCGGTTCTCCTGGGGATCGGGACGGTCGTCCCGCTCGCCGGCAACGCCGTCTCGGTGTTCGGATTGCTCCCGTTGCCCGGGTTCGACCTCACCCCGTTCGCGTTCACCGTCACCGGTGTGGCGTTCGGCTACGCGCTCTTCCGACAGCAGCTGCTCGATCTGGTGCCGGCGACCCGACGGATCGGGCGCGACGCCGCGATCGCCGACCTCGACGACGGCGTTCTCATCCTCGATACCGACCGCCGGGTGGTCTACGCCAACGCAGCCGCAGCGGCAGTGCTCGACCGCGAGCCGGTCGACGTGCTGGGCGAGCCGGCGAAACGACTCGTCGACGACACCGATCTCGACTTCGACGCGCCCGACGGTCTCGCCGAACTCGAACGCGGCGATCGGACCTACGAGGTCCGGACGTCGCCCATCGCCGATCACCACGATCGCGAGGTCGGGCACACGCTCGTCCTCCACGACATCACGAACCGGAAACGGCGCGAGCGGCGTCTCCGACAACAGCGCGACGAGCTCGACGAACTCGACGCGATCAACACGGTCATCCGCGAGATCAATCAGGCACTGGTCGCGGCGACGACCCGCGACGAGATCGAGCGCGAGGTGTGTGAGCGGCTCGTCGCGTCGGATTCCTACAGGGCGGCGTGGGCCGGACGGGGGCTGATCGACACCGGGGAATCGATCCGCTGGACCGTGGCGGTCGACGACCGTTCGGGCGCTGCGGCGGACGGCGGCGCTGCCGTCACGGTGGACCCGGCGGTGGCGGCGACGGAGGGTCGTTCCGAGACGGACACTCCGCGGATCGTTCCCGAGTCGATCGCCGACGCACCCACGGAACAGGGGTCGTGGACGTCGATCCCGCTGCTCCACGACCGGATCGTCTACGGGGTCGTGGTCCTCTGTACCACCCGGACTGGCGCGTTCGGGGAGCGCGAACTCGCCGTGCTCGCCGAGCTGGGCGAGACGATCGGCCACGCGATCAACGCCGTCGAGAAGGAGCAGCTGCTCGCCGCCGAGACGGTCGTCGAACTCGATCTCGCGTGTTCGGACCGGTCGTCCTTTTTCGTCGACGCGTCGCTGCGGGCGGACTGTACGTTCGAGCTCGACGGCGTGGTGCCGGCCGCCGAGGGGACGCTCCTCGCCTATTTCTCCGTCGCGGGTGCCACGCCGGAGCAGGTCCGGGAGCTGGCGGCCGACGCACCCGGAATCACGAGCATGCGAGCCATCAACGAGGACGCCGACGGTGGCCTGTTCGAGTTCGGGATCGTGGACGGTTCCCCACTCGTGCCGATCACGTCCTACGGGGCGCACGTCCGGTCGGCACGCGTCGCGTCCGGGCAGTGTCGGCTCGCCTGCGACGTCGCGTCCGAAGCCGACGCCCGGGCGCTCCTCGAACACCTTCGGGAGGCGTTCCCGAAGACGAACCTGCTCGCGAAGCGCGAATCGAACCGATCGATCGAAACGATGGAGCGGTTCCCGGACGACGGTCTCGACGACCTCACCGACCGCCAGCGCGAGACGCTCGAGATCGCCTACCGAGCCGGCTACTTCGACTGGCCGCGCGAGAGCACCGCCGAGGAGGTCGCCGCGTCGATGGGGATCGCCGCGCCGACGCTGCATCGCCACCTCCGGAGGGCACACGACAAGCTCCTCGCCGAGTTCTTCGAGGAGCACCGATGAGCGGCGGACGGCAGCGCGACGCTCGATTCGGGGCGTCAGGACCGGCCCACTCCCTGTGAAACGCCGGTTCGAACGCTCGATCGACGCTTCGCTCCGATCGGCGGTGTATGACGGAACAGTCAGTTCGACCCGTTCGCGGATCGCGTGTCGTCCCCGTCGTCGATCTCCTCGACGGCGCTCTCGACACCGTCGGTCGCGTCGGTCTCGTCCGCGGTCGAGATCCGAACCGGCTCGTCGTCGCGCTCCTCGGCTTTCGGGATCCGGACTTCGAGCGTGCCGGTGCTCGTCAGCGTCGCGGTCGCGGCCTCGGGATCGACCACCGCGCCGTCGGGGAGGGCGGCCCGGCCGTCGAGCGCGAGCCCGCGGCCCGGCGCGCGCATCTCGAAGCCCTCGTGATGATCGCGGACGCGATCGAGCCGGACGTGGACTGCGTCCTCGGCAAAGCGAACCTGAACGTCCTCCGAACTCGCGGCGGGCGCGTCGAACACCACGAGGTAGGCGTCGTCGCTCTCCAGGACGTCGGTCGGGAGCGGGCGGCGCTCCTGGGTGCGGCCCGCGATCCGTCCCATCCCGTCGAGCACCGCGTTGCCGACCGACTCGCCGACGTCGCGGATCATAGCTCGACGGCGTCGAGACAGTCGGTGCCGCCGCAGTAGGGGCATTGGAAGTCCTCGACGCCGACGTCGTCGGGCATGTCGTAGGTGTAGTGCAGCTCGAACATGTCCATCTCGCAGCTATCGTCCGTACAGACGACTTCGAGGGTTGCCGGCATACCTCCTCGTACTCCCGCGCGACCTATCAACCCCACGGGTTCCGGCACTCACTCGGGACGTTCGCCGTCGGTGCCACCGTTGGTGGCATTGGTGGCGATCACGAGGCCGCCGAACGGCTCCGAGCCAGCGGAATCGTCGCCAAGTGGTTCATAGCGCGTCGTCGTCAGACCGTACTCCCCGAGGAACTCCGCAGCCCTCTCGTCGGCTGACGGAACGCCGAACGCGACCTCCTCGCCGGTGGATTCGAGGGCTCTCGCCCCGATTCGAACCGCCAGTGGTCCGTTCCCCTCCACGAGTTCTTGGCGACGAAGAGGAGCTTTCTTGGCGTTTCGTCTATTGGTCTTGATTCTGCTGTCGACCCGTATTTACTTGTTCGCTTTCCTCACCTACACCTCTTCGAGTTCTGTGCTGACTGGTTCGAGGCACCGATCACGAGTTTTATTACAGACACTCACATCGCTCGATCAATGAGTGGCGTGCCAGAGCGACGAATCCACGGTGTCGATTTCAGCGGCGGAACGAGCGCGGCGGAAAGCATCTGGATCACGAGCGGCGATATCAGGGACGATCGGCTCGAAGTGCAGGACTGTCGCTCCGCGGCCGACGAGTTCGGAACGTCGGATCGAGACGCGACTCTTCGAGCACTTCGCGAGTTCGTCGCCGAGCGCGAACAGGCCGTCTTCGGGTTCGATTTCCCGTTCGGCGTTCCGAAGACGGTCACCGACGCTGAGGAGTGGTCCGACACTATCGACTCGGTTTCGGAACACTCCTCCGCGGAGGCGATGAAGGAAGCATACTCCGAACGGGCCCGCGAAGCAGAGGGTAATGGGGTGCATCTCAAACGTTCGACGGATGAAACGAACAATGCGTCCCCGCCATACGGACTCATCCCGTTTCGACAGATGTTCCACGGAGTCAAGCACGTGCTCAGACCGTTGCTAAGCAATGGGTCGGTTTCTGTTCTACCGATGCAGGAACCACAGCCGGACCGCGCGTGGGCGCTCGAAATCTACCCAGCAGAGACTCTCGACATCTCCGGACTTTGTGGCAAAAATTACAAAGGTGGCGACAAGGCGAGCCGAAAGCGTCGGAAGCGAAACCTCAATGGAATGCTTGAATGTGCCAATGGTATGTTGAAGAAC